>QZKC01000068.1 GCA_003599425.1 Nitrospiraceae bacterium
AGACTTAACCTATATTCAGGATAACCTCCATTTGCACTATTGCACTATTGCACTTTCAGCCCTCACCTCTCCCATTCGACCCTGAGCAGTTTCGTGTCCTGTGACCACTTATATCCTACCCTTCCCTGATACGCACGGTAAACGCTCTTTCCAATCCTCTGGGCAAGCTTCTCATTTGTTGTTTTCAGCTCCATCCCCCCCTCAATGCTGCTGATCTCCATTATCCTTTCAAGAGGATTAAATCCCATAGCCCTTTCCTCTTCATTTTTGATCAGGTTCATTATCTCGTCTTTGTGCTCCCTGAGAAAATCTCCCTTCAGTGTAACGATCCCGCCCGGGAATTTGTCTTTTATCTTCTGACAGGCCGGACAAAGCACCTTTTTCATTCCTTTCCACTCGTTCATTTTCTGAAAGAGCTCCTCATCCATATTCCATCTCTTGTTCTGATAAACAGCATGACATCGCTTGCAGACTGCTGATTCATACCGCACATCCTGCAAAAGATACGGGTCTCCGCATGTGTCCATACTCTTTCTTAACGTTGACGAATGTAGTTTCCTGGCATTCATACTGACCTCCTTTGACATACAACCATATATCTATTTCGTTCTCTGCTGTTGACCGGATATTTTGCTCATCTGAATATCTTCGTTATCTCATCCGCTTCAAATCGTTCCAGTCCTCTGGACTTATCCCCTTTCCTGATCTTTACCCCCTCATCTCTGCGATGTATTTTGCCTATCTGGCAAGCAGTTAACCCTCTCTTCTTCAAAGATTCGATTACCACCTCTGTATCTTTTGGATTAAGTGTGATGAGAAGGCTCCCTGAGGCTATAAGACCGAGAGGGGCAAGATTATAATGACGGCAGAGGGTCCTGCATTCTTCAAGTACTGGAATTTTTTCTTCTTCAACAAGCAATCCCGTTCCGGCTGCTTTTGCGATCTCGTAAAGGCCGGTCGCAATACCGCCTTCGGTGGGATCATGCATCGAATGTATGTCCCCGTTCCGTACGGCTATCTCAGCGTCTTCAAGAACGCTTATCCCTGGATTATCCATGAGATTCCTGCATTTTTCAACGAACCTTTCCCCAAATATTCCTTTGAGCTCTTCACCCTTTTCGCGTGCAATAACTGAAGTCCCTTCAATGGCTATCTCCTTTGTGAGAATGATGTCGTCCCCGACCTGCGCCCCGGACGTTGTGATAAGCCTGCTTTTCCCCACCTCACCCAGCATCATGCCTATAACGATAGGCCTGTCAATGCCTCTTGTGATCTCGGTATGTCCGCCGCACCATGAAACATCAATCTTGCTGCACGCTGCAGACAATTGTCTGAATACCTTTTCCGCAAGCTCTTCCGTTGTACTGTTCTCCGGCAGAAGGACCGTTGCAAGGAACCATCGCGGAGTACCTCCCATTGTCGCGATATCGTTCGCATTTATGTGTATGGTATACGTACCAATATCCTCGGCAACAAATGTTATGGGATCTGTCTTGGCAAGGAGATACGTGTCTCCCATGTCGATGGCAGCAGCATCCTCTCCAATAGAAGGACCAACAATTACTCCGTGGCGTGATGAGGTGTATGATTTAAGGAACTTTTCAAGGATGTCTAATGGCAGTTTACCAGGGCGGAGATACATATATCCCTTACTTGCTGTTGCTCTTAAACTTTTATCAAATGCAAGCTCAGAATTACAGGACCGTGTTCTATAAAAGCATTATATCACATGACATGGTGACGGACAATTTTCGTCTTGAACGGAAAATAAAAAAATCCTCCTCCTGTTACAGGAGGAGGATTTCGAGGGGGGGGTAATGCCCTTTGATCACAGTTTAAGTTTCGCTATTTCTTTGGTCAGGAGCGTCGCCTTCTTTGACTCCATCATTCCGATTACAAGCCCGGCCTTTTTGCTTTCCATTTTTAGCAGTATCGAAACCGCTGTGTCGTTATCAAGACCTGAAAGCCTTGTAGCTGCGTCTTCCGGGGGCATTGCTTCATATGCTTTTGCCACATGCCGCAGCCTCTTATTCCCTGTCTCTTCGACCTGCTGCAGGGATTTCTCGATCTGTTGAAGGAGGTTATTGTATTTGGCAATATCATCTTCAACTTCTTTCTTCAAGGTCTTGAGGCGTTCTGCCTCCTGCTTTATGAGCACTTCCTTCTTTGCCAGCTCAAGCTTCTGCTTTTCCATGCTCATGGCAGTGTCGTCCTGGGCATAAATATTCATGCTGAATAAAAGTATCAAAGGTATGCACATAAAAAATCTTCTCATCTTAACCTCCTTGACAACGCAAAAAAATCATTCTCCTTCTGTTCTCCATCCTGCTTCTCTTTCTGCTCTCTCCTGGCTGTCTTGTCATGGAGAATCTCAAAGACCTTTTTCTCCTTGTGGACAGTTATAAGATTGTTTTTAAGGCAGTCCAGCTCGTTAAGGCGCTGGTTGTGGACCTTCTTCTGATCATTTATCTTCCCGTTGATGCGGGAGAAAAAATCATAGCATGAGACCAGGCTGTACACATCCATTGAACCGGCTTCCTGCTTCTCATTGAAATATTTAAGGGTGTCCTCGTAATCCTGCTCCAGGGACTGGAGCTTTGACCCTTCCTCATCGGCCCTTTCTGAAGCCTCTTTAACCTCGATCTCGGCTTCCATTTTTTTATTTTCTTTCAGTTTGATTATCTTGGAAACAGTCCTGTTCTTACGCATTCCCCTTCTCCATTTCATCAAAAATAAAATAAAGGCTCTGCACGCTGTCGGCAAAATCTATATGTGTTTTCATGTCCTGACGCAGATAGTTTTTCAGTGTTTCAATGAATTTGATGGAATAATCAACCTTGAAATTTGAGCCTTGTTTGTAGGCGCCAAGGTTTATCATGTCCTCAAATTTTCTGTATGTTGACAGCACCTCGATGAATTTACCTGCGTACTGCCTGTGCCTGTCGTCAATGATATGTGGCATCACCCTGCTGATCGACTGGAGCACATCAATGCAGGGGTAATGGTTCTCCATGGCAAGTTCCCGTGACAGCACAATGTGGCCGTCAAGGATCGACCTTGACATGTCTGCAACAGGCTCCAGCATATCATCACCTTCTACAAGGACCGTATACATTCCCGTGATGCTTCCGTCGCTTTCTGATGTACCCACTTTCTCGAGGAGCTTTGGAAGGAGAGCGAAAACCGAAGGCGTGTATCCTCTCGTTGTAGGCGGCTCTCCCACTGCAAGCCCTATCTCTCTCTGCGCCATTGCTACGCGTGTCAGCGAATCCATGAGCAGCAGAACATCTTTTCCCCGGCTCCTGAAATAATCAGCTATCGCTGTGGCAGTAAAAGCGCCCCTCACCTTTGCAAGCGGGGTCTGGTCCGATGTTGAGACAACTACGACCGATTTTCCCAGCCCCTCCTGCCCGAGGTTCTTTTCTACAAATTCCCTGACCTCGCGGCTCCTCTCACCGATGAGCGCTATCACGTTCACGGAAGCCTCGGAATATTTCGCGATCATGCCTAATAAAACGCTTTTCCCGACGCCGGACCCGGCCATGATGCCTACCCTTTGACCTTTTCCGCATGTAAGGAGTCCGTTTATGGTGCGGATGCCTACATCTATCGGCTCCTCTATCGTCTGTTTTTTCAGAGGATTGATCGAAGAAATAAGGAGAGGATAATCCTCCCCTTCTATCGGCCCCCAGCCGTCTATCGGGTTCCCGGCAGCGTCTATAACCCTCCCGATCAGCCTGTCGCTGACCTTGACTGAGATATTTTTACCGAGCGGCAACACCCTGCTGCCATGCCGTATCCCGGACACTTCCCCTGTTGCCATAAGAATGACTTTCCCTTCCTTGAATCCGACCACTTCCGCATCTACCGGAGGGGCATTATCAGAATATATTTTGCATGCCTCGCCAATGCTCACATCGATCCCGGTCGCCTTTATCGTAAGGCCCGTTATCTCTATTATCCTCCCGTATACCTTAAGAGGCTCGGAATTACCAATTGCAGAAATATATGGTTCAAGATCAATGTGCATCATCGGCCTGCTGATCTTTCCCTTTCTTCTTTCGTTCAGAAGCGTCCTGAGATCTTTTCTCTTTATTCGCTGTCCTGTTTTCCCTCTTCATTACTTCAATAACATTAGACAGCAATGACTCAATATCCGTTACAACCTCTTCAATATCGCTGATAACGAGCGGCCCTGTCAGCGGAACACTTGAGTTTACGTCAAAGACTATATCCGGATGAATGTCGAGCAGTTCTTTTTTGTTTTTTGTAAAAAGATCATAGAGCGCGGGGTTGGTCTTGATCGTGATGGTCCCCATTCTCTGCAGCTTCTTCAGCGCCTCTTTTACCATCGTCACGATCACCTCGGGCCTTGTACTCACTTCTTCAACTATTATCTTCCTTGCAATTGCTGTAGCAAGAGAGACAACCTGAGGTTCGAGGTTTTCAACCATATTATTCTTGAACGTCGCCATTTCTTGGATCATTTTCTCAAAATGCTCCAGCATGATGGCCGCCTTCTGCTCTCCGGCTGAAAACCCGGCCCGCTCCCCGGCAGCAAAACCCTCTTCATATGCGCGTCTCTGGATCTCTTCCGCACTGTTCATCAATTCCCTTGCGCAGCGTTCTTCATCCAGTGCCGGCATACTGAAAAGGACCGCGTCGCAATTCTGTGTGATCTTGCTGTTAGACAAATTCCTCCTTGCCGCGGCCTGCAATGGCGATCTTCCCGTCTTCGTCAAGTTTTCTCGCTATCTTCACAATGTTCTGCTGGGCTTTTTCAACTTCAGTGACCTTTACAGGCCCCTTGGCCTCCATTTCTTCTTTAAGTATCTGAACAGCCCTTTGCGACATGTTCTTGAATATCTTCTGTTTCAGAATATCTGATGCTGTTCTCAGGGCAAGCGTAAGGTCCTCGGTGCTGATCTCCTTCAGGATAAGCTGTATCCCTCTGTCATCTACTTTCTCGAGATCGTCAAATACGAGCATAAGTTCTCTGATGGAATCCGCCATCGGATTGTCCTGGCCTTCTATTTTTTCGAGGATCTTCTGTTCAGTAGTCCTGTCGCAGTGATTAAGTATCTCTGCGATAACTTTTGTTCCCTCAAAGGTCTTCCCCTGATTGTTCTTTCCCATATCAAGGGAAACTTTCAATACCTCTTCAATTTCCTCCAGCGCGCTGTCGGGGATCCTCTCTGTTGACGCTACCCTCATGGCAACATCGCCCCTTATATTCTCAGGCATTGCTTCCATGACTGCTGCAGCCTGCTCTGCCTCAAGAAGGCACATGATCAGCGCTATTGTCTGGGGATGCTCCATAACAAGAAAACTTGAAAGGGTTTTGGGGTTCACCCACTTGAGGGAATCGAGAGGGCTTTCTTTCGAGACCATCTCAAGAATCTTTTCAGCGCTTTCATTCCCCAGGCCTTTCATCAGTATCTTTTTCACATAATCTTCTCCGCCGACCTGGAGGATATCTCCGCTCGTCACTTTTTCCATTGCTTCCTTGAAAACGCTCTCTACCTTGTTCCGGTCGCTCTTTTTGGCCCGTGCCATGACAGATGTGATCTTTCCGATGATTACGGGATCAAGGCCTTTCAGTATCTGCGAGGCGGTCTCTTCGCCGACCGCGCTTAAAAAGATCGCTGCTTTTTCATATCCGTTCAGAGCCATTTATTATTCCTCAATCCATCCCTTAACAAGATCCCCGGCATGCTGCGGGTTTTTGTTTGCCCATTCGATCACCTGTTTCTCAAGAGGTATCTCTTTGGGCTGCATGACATCTTCAGGCAATGCCGCCCCTCCTGCCATTGCTGCGGCGACCCCAGTTTGTGCACGGCCCGGAGGCGCAGCGGAAAGCGTCTTCAGTATCGGTTTGACAATAAAAAGGAAGAAGAACAATACGACCGCTACAGGAACAAGGTATTTCAGCACTGAAAGAACTATAGGCAGGTATTCCCTGGGAGCTTCTCCTATCTCTTCACCTTCCATCTCCCTGAAAGGCATGACCTTTACGCTTATCTCATCTCCCCTGTCTGAGCTGAATCCGACCGTCTTTTTGATAAGGTCCTCATAGTATTTCAGGTCTTCTTCCGAACGCTGTATGTACTGTTTAGCGTTTTCGGCAGAACCCGCCTGTGAAGGAAGTATGCCGTCTATCAGGATCGCAACGGTCATCCTTTCAAGAGAAACTGGCGATTCCACAACGCGTGTTATTGTTTTGCTCGTTTCATAATTTATGGTCTCGTCCTGCTTCTGTGACGATGCCTGTGAAGAGGCTGCCTGAGGAGCTGCACCTCCCGGCAGATTGGACGCCACCCCGGGCACGCCAGCAGGGGCTCCTGATGATGATTTCTCCATGCTCTTCTGTTCGCTCCGCACCACAACACCTTCAGGATCAAACTTTTCCTCTGTCCTTTCACTCTTTGTGAAATCGAACGTGGCAGATACCTTTGCCTTTACTTTCCCTCTTCCTGCTACCGGTTCCAGCATGCTTACAACCTTTGAGGCCAGGTTAGTTTCATAACTGTGCTGAAATTCCATCTGCGAACCGCTCATGCTCATCATATTGTCATCGTTCGGCTTCTGAAGCAGTTCCCCCTTGTTATCGACTACCGTTATATTTGACGGATTCAGCCCCTCAACACTGCTCGCCACAAGATGAATGATACCGTCCACTTCGCTTCCGCTCAATTTCCTCCCCTGCTTCAAGGAAATAAATACTGCCGCTGTGGCTTCCTTCCGGTCTTCCTGAAGCGCGAATATTGATTTGTCGGGAACAACAAGATGCACCCTGCATTGCTGCACCCCGGCAAGGGAGCGTACGGTCCGCGACAGCTCTCCTTCGAGCGCCCTCCTGTAATTGAGCTTCTGGACGAATTCGCTTGTGGTAAAATTCGTGTTATCAAAAATTTCAAATCCCACTCCTCCGCCCTGCGGGAGCCCCTGCGACGCAAGTTGAAGCCGTATATCATAAACTTTATCGGAAGCTACGAGTATCGCACCCCCTGGCCCTGCCTGATAAGGTATCTTTTTTTCCTGAAGTTCCTGGAGGATCTTCCCTGCATCATCTTCGGACAAATTAGAATATAAGACCTGATAATCAGCTTTTTGCATCCATGTCGATAAAAGAAGAATTCCTGTAATGCTTATCAGAAGCAGTGCCAGAACAGCGGTCTTCTTGCCTGCAGGCCACAGTTTAAAATTCTGTATGATGTTGTCGATAGCTGCCATGCTTTTCTTTCTCCTCCCCTTGTTCCTTTACCGCCTCATTTCGCTTCTGCTCTTTTGCTCTGTTAAACTTTTGCTCTTCTTTGTCTTACACCGGCATTCTCATGACTTCTTCATAAGTGCTGATCAGCTTGTTCCTTATCTCTACCATCAATTGAAATGACATATCAGCCTTTTCCACCGCAAGGATCGCGCTTGTGACATCCCCGCCATTGGCCAGTTCATTGATTGCCTTGTCAGCATTGTTCTGCACCTCTGAGACTTTGCTTATCGCCTCATTGATAACGTCCTCAAAATTACTGCCGGGAACCGGCTGTGAAGCTGAGTTTTTCTGGCTGATGCCATTTGCATTCAGCGCACTTCCTATGCTTTTGATCGGCATGTCAGACATTATACCCTCCCGAGTTCAAGTGCCTTCTGGAACATCCCTTTTGAGATGTTGAAGGCCTTGACATTTGCTTCATAGGCACGCAGCGCCATCATCATATTTACCATCTCTTCTATTACATTTATATGCGGCATTGAGACGAAGCCGTTCTCATCAGCGTCAGGATGTCCCGGATCATAAATAGTGACAGGAGGTTTTTTGTCCTCCACTATTTCCCTCACGCGTACGCCGTCAAGCTTTTCAGAAGGGTCTGAACTGACCGGCATGGTTGTAAAGACCACATCTTTCCTTACATACGGGCCGCCATGTTCGGTCTTCGTGGTCTGTGCGTTCGCCATGTTGGAGGCTATTGTGTTCATCCTTATTCTCTGTGCCTCCAGAGCTGTAGCGCTTACCTTGAAAATATCCATTGACCTGTTACCTCCATCACTTCTCTGATATTTCTGCTCTTAACTTTGCCTATCTGCGGCTTATTGCATTTTTGAACATCTTTATTTTTGTTGTCAGTATAGTGACCGCAGTATCATGAAGCAGTGCGTTCTCCGTCATCTTGGCGACCTCAACATTCAGTTCAACATTATTGCGGTCTTCCCAGGAAAGGTTTTCCTCCACTTCCGTCTTTCCACTCATATTCCCGGACCCTCCGAGATGTTTTGAATTTGTTGCAGCCATCTTCATTTCCTTCCCGAGGAGATTGTCAAACTTTACATCCTTTGCCTTGTACCCAGGCGTATCGGAATTGGCAATATTGGAAGATATCACCTTCTGCCTGACATTTGCAGCCTGTACAATTTTTTGAAGAACCCTGAACCCTTTATCCATTTTTTCCGTCCAATGTTTTAACAAGAACTATGCCATATGACAAAGCAATGAAGTGATGAAGGCGCGAAGAAATGAACTGTTTGATTTTATTCATTTTCATATCTCTATTGACTTGTTCACTCCCTCAGGTGCCGGACTAAATCCATTGCCACCGTCAATTTTTTTACGCTGCAGGAAAATTTTTCCCGTATTCCTGAAGTTTGTTCCTTATGGTCCTGACACTTACGCCCAGTATTTTGGCTGCCATGGTCTTATTCCCTTTTGTTTCCTCAAGGGTTTTCATGATCATATCCATTTCCATATCTTTCAGGCTTCCATTAGCAGGCGCGCCAGGTTGCATGTGCCCTTCGAACATGAAATCGTCAGTATTGATGAACTCAGACCGCGCGATAAGAACAGACCGGTGAACTGCATTCTCAAGTTCCCGTATGTTCCCTTTCCACTGTCTTTGCAGCAGGACATCTTCCGCTTCACTCGTAAAGCCTTTGATGTCTTTGTTCATCTGCGCCGCAAACTTTTGAACGAAATGACCCGAAAGAAGCAGAATATCCTCGGGCCTTTCCCTTAGAGAAGGCAGATGGAACGGGAATACGCTCAACCGGTAGTAAAGGTCTTCCCTGAATCTTCCCTCCTGTATCTCTTTTTTCAGATCTCTGTTCGTTGTGGCGATCACTCTCACGTCAACAGGCACTGGCTGCTTCCCGCCCACCCTGTCGATCTCCCTCTCCTGAAGCACCCTCAGCAGTTTCGCCTGCAGGGTCGCAGACATCTCCGCTATTTCATCAAGAAGGATGGTTCCACCGTGAGCAAGTTCAAACTTGCCTGTTTTTCTTTCAAGAGCCCCGGTAAAGGCCCCCTTTTCATAACCAAAAAGTTCTGATTCAAGGAGGTTGTCCGGTATCGCGGCACAATTTACTGCTATGAGTGGTTTTTTGTTTCTCCGGCTTACATTGTGAATGTATCGTGCAAGGAGTTCCTTGCCGGTTCCGCTTTCACCCAGTATAAGCACAGTCATGTCACTCAGGGCAACATTCCCGGCAAGCTGCAGCAGGCTCTTCATGTTCTCATTGTTCGTCAGTACTTCTCCCCGAAGATGAGCTGCTCCGGATATTATGGATTCAACAGCTTTTGTCAGAGTATCAAACGAAAAGGGCTTCATGAGATATTCACACGCCCCCTCTTTCATGGCATTTACGGCATTTTCAATAGTCGCGTATCCCGTAATGACGAGGATCGGCAGACTGCCGACCTTTTTGCGCGCCTCCCGTATGAAAGCTACACCGTCCATCCCGGGCATTTTCATGTCCGTAACAATCATTGATACCGGGACCTCATCAAGCTTCCTGAGCGCATCATAAGGGTCTTCAGCCGGAATAACCGCATATCCCATTCTGCTGATGGCCTCTTTCAGCGCATGTCTGAGCTGAGCATCGTCGTCAACGACGAGTATGGTTTTTATTTGTTCATGCATAAGGCACCCTCTTTGTTTATGTTCAATTTCCTGCTGATCACCGGAAAAGTGAGACAGAATGTACTGCCTTTGTCGTCATTCACAAAGGCCTTGATGAACCCCTCATGGCACTCCATGATCTTATGTGCTATTGTCAGTCCCAGGCCTGTTCCTTTATCTTTTGTGCTGAAAAACGGGTCAAATATTTTTTCTATATTTTCAGGGCTGATCCCCTCTCCCTCATCAATAACGGAAACAATAATAAATTCTTCTCTTGAAGTCATTACAACCTCAAGACTTCCACCGTCAGGCATGGCCTGAAGCGCATTCATCAGAATATTCATGAACACCTGTTTCAGCAGTTCTGCATCGCCGCTTATGGTCTCATCTGTCAGCGATCTTGTGATGCTTACTTTCCTGATCTCTGTGAGAGGCGTCAGCATCTTTATGGATTCATCAATGACAGCGGCAAGACTGACACTCCTGAAGGTCGGCTTCTGGTTCCTGGCAAACAAAAGCATGTTCGTGAGAATATTGTTCAGGCTCTGTATGCCCGTTGAGATGCCTTTTGACATTTCCGCATGAGGCGTCCCTTCGAGATCCTTTGCGAGCATGCTGGAGAAAAGCTCCATGCTGCACAAAGGACTTCGTATCTCGTGCACTATTTTTGCAGCCATCTCTCCCATCGCTATCAGTCTTGAATTCCTCTCCTGGCGCCTTTCGATCTCTTTTATATTCGTAATGTCCTTGATGAGTATGACATGGCCGCGAACTGCCCCGTCGGGATCATGTACAGCAGAACGGGACAATATGATATCGTATCTCTTGCTGTGTACTGTCAAAACAGTTCCGGACTTTCCTTCCTCAAAAGCGGTTGACAGTTCACTGAAGTTCATTCCTTTGACTTCATGAAAGCCTGGACTGAAAAGGTCTTCAGCCGCCCTGTTGATCATTGTTATCTTCTCATCCTGGTCAAGTACGATCATCGCTTCACCTATACTTTGCAGTATGGCCTGCAGGAAATCTTCCGATTCCCCGAGCTGCGAAACGGCCTCATTGAGCTGCGCATTCTTTTTCTCCAGTTCCTGCGTCAGATACTGGACCTTCTCCCCCAGGCGCGCATAATAAAGTTCCAGGCTCTTTGAAGCCTGGGTAAAGCTGTGGAAGGCCTCATTAAGTTTTACTGTCTTATCCACTTACTGATATACCTCATCTATCTTGTTCAGCAGATTGATCTCCCTGAGTTTTGTCTTTGCAACACGGCTGATCAGTGAATCGCCCTTCTCCAGCCTGCCGAAAAGTTCATTCGTCTCAGGCATGTCAACTATAGTGCCTATTCTGTAGGCAGCCCATTCATTCCCCGGATCTTTTTCATATGAGGCCCTGTAGTATTCAAGTGCCTTCTCTTCGTTCAGATCATACAGGATGTCTGCAAGCCTTATATAATCTTCAGCAGTTCCGTCGCTCTTTGCGATCATTTTTTCAAAAAATGCAACTGCATGTCTTATATTCACTCCCTGCTCTTTCAGATCACTTATGATATCTGCCAGCAACTTGAAGTCCTTACTTTCAAATTCCTTTACTGCCATGATGCTCTTCAGGGCCTGTTCACTGTTTTTTGCGGCATAGCTTATCGCTGATTCAACTCTCAATATGACGTCACTTGACTCTTTTACTTTCAGCTCTTTTCCTGTCTCTCTTGCGGCATTCACATATTGACCGGCAGCCTGCAGATCATTCAGGGCTGCATAATGATCTGCAAGCGCAAGCGCCGCCGTCATTTTTGCTTTTCCCTGGGCATTCTCTGCAAGCCATGAGCATAACTGTACAAACGGCTTCCCTTCGGGCCTAAGCTTTTCTGCTATTTTCAGCAGGAAGTCCGTCCTTGATGCATCAAGCATCCATTGTCCCACTTCCCCCCAGAGTTCTGTGAACCTGATCTCTCCCTCTGCGCCAGTCTCTTTCCTGGCGCTCTGTTCAGTAAGGATCTCCTCAAGTTCTTTAAAAGCTTCTTTTGGCGGCTGATTCCCATACACAAGTTCCTTGAGAAGAGCAACAGATTCCTTTATCCTTCCTTCCTGCCGGTAAAGCTTTGAAAGGACCAGAAGCGCCTCGTCATAGAGTGAAGAATCAATATATTTCTTTCTCACGTCTTCAAGGGTCGCGATCGATTCCTTGAGCTTCCCCTGTTTCAAATAAGCAAGGGAAACATTAAAGAGCGCATTCACTTTTACCTTTAGATTTCTTGTGAAAACGATCGACTGGAAATATTCAACTGCCTGCGCAAAGTTAGCTTCTTCCATTTCAATAAGTCCGAGACTGAGCCGTGCCTGGTCCCTGAAAGGTCCGCTTTCGATCGCCTGAAGAAGTTTCCTCGCATCATTCGGCTTTCCAGTCATGCGCAGGTTTTCCGCCAGATAAAAATAAGTCTCAGGCGACCTTTCGGGATATGTACTGTCTGCTATCATCGCATTCGCGTATACCTTGCGGGCCTCTTCGACCTTTTCAAGCTTCTGTAACGCGTTAGCCATATTAAAAAGGACCTCAGGGCTCCGCCCTGCTTTTTCATAATATTCCACTGATTCGGCAAAAGACCCTGTCTCGGATAAACTGTTTGCCAGGCCGAGGTGGGCCTTCTGAATATATTTTGATGAAGGAAAATCTCTGATGAAGATCAGATAGTTCAACTTAGCTTCATAGTAAAACCCGAGTTTCGAATATACTTCTGCTCTTCTGAAAAAAGAAACTTCCTTGATCTTTTCATCAGATGCATGCACATATGCAAGCCTTAGCTGTTCTATGGCCCCGAGATAGTTTCCTGCAGCAAATAAGGCATCCCCGTAAAGGAGGTGATAGGGGGCAAGATAAGCCGCATCAGAGGGCCTCGAGGATGACAGTTGTGCTATTGCTCTGAAAGGGTTATTCTCTTTTTTCATCACCTCCCACGCTTTCTTTAACGTGTCCGGCAATAACACGCCGTCCTCGCTCCATTGCTGCTCAGGATTTGATGTGTTGTTGTCATCAGGATGTTTTTCATGATCTGTATTTTCTTTTTGCCGTATGGTTGAGGCTTCGGCTGACGAGGGACCCAAAAAGGAAACCGGCTCACTATATTTATTCCGCTTCTTTGTTTCATCATTCAGATTGGCATCTTTTGTCCTGACAGTCGTTTTCTCGTCGTCTCTATTTACCGTTCTGGTTTTATCCTTGTTGGAAGCACTGTTATCTTTTTTCTCTTTCGTGTTTTGAGTTTTTTTGTGTATATCGATTACAAGCCTGCTCGGCTCATCAAGAGAGAAGACTTTTATGTCGCCGGGATTTTTCAGTTTAATTATGACAGTGTCATTATTTTTCTGATACGGGAGCTTCATTTTCCCCGGTTCAATTGTGAAATCTGTTTCAGAGAATTTAACGTTTATTTCTTCGTTGCCCTGTTCTACTTTTCCTGAACCTATCAGAACTTCTGGGCCTTCCAGTACAATCCTCAGGAATTTACCATGATCAAATGCCCTTATCTTCATAAGGGACTCGCCATTATTCAATGATGATGCATTTGAAATTTCCGGAGAGTAAGTGAGCAGTAACAGGCATGATAGAATTACATACAGAACATTCATGACGGGATATTCCGCAATAAATATGCCAATCTTAACTATTGATATTTAAAAGAAATTAGATTTGGCAAGAAGTCATAAAAATGACACCACTGGAAAATATGCCTGAAATGAAAAACAGTCTTGTCAAATCAGGTCGGGCAATGGCAAAACGGGGTTGTCACAGAACATAAATTGTGATAAAAGATAGACAGACAATAAACAGGAGGTACACATTATGTCAAATGCTTGTGTATGTTTGGGATGCAATGTTGGCGCAACAGTTCCTGATTTTAAACTGGAGACTTACGAACCGTCAAAAGGAGATTTCGGAGAAGTGAGCCTCGAAACACTCAGAAAAAACAAAAAATGGACAATACTGTTCTTTTACCCGGCTGATTTTACCTTTGTCTGAGCTACCGAATTCGCTGCTCTGGCAGAGCAGTATGACAGATTCAAAAAAACGGGTGCCGAAGTCATTACAGTAAGCACGGACACTAAGTTCGTTCATCTTGCCTGGCAGAGGGAGGAAAAACAGCTTGAAAAAGTAAAATTCCCTATGGGGTCTGACACAACAGGAAATCTTTCACGGACATTCGGGGTGTATGATGAAGCGACAGGACTTGCATTAAGAGGCACTTTTATTATTAGTCCCGAGGGCAAACTGATGAACTCGGAAGTCAATTATTATAATCTCGGCAGGAATATTGATGAGCTTATGAGAAAGTTCAAGGCCAACCTCCATCTCGCGAAATATAGTGCCGAGGGATGCCCCGCCAAATGGAAAGAAGAAGGAGACAAGACTTTGAAACCTTCTGCAAAACTGGTGGGCCGGGTGCATGAGGCTTTGAGCAAATAAGTCCGGTACTCACCATAGAAAAGGCTATTGGAGAAGATTGTATTTAAAATTATTTTGCTTTTATAAAACAGGGTAATGATTATCTGACGGCCATATGAGGTTGACCGCATCCTTCACTACATCAACCTTCACTGGTAACGTCCCCAAATAATCACCGTCGACCTGGACATGTACTGTGCCGCTGGAAGAGACATCAAGCGCTGTGGTCTTAAAATATACTACGTCGGAAAAATGCAGGTGTCTTTCTCTGATCACACCCAGAATAAAACGCAGAAGGTCCTTCCTGGTCCTGCCACTATAGACGCAAACATCAAGCAAAGGTTCTGTGATAGATGCATCAGGAGTAACTGAAAAATATCCTCCGTAGTTGCTGTTGTTGCCGATGACAACGGTATAACCTGAGAATTCTTTTTCAGAGGATTTGATCCTGATGAGAGGAGGATCATACGAACTGAGCACTCTGAGGCCTGCTGTGACGTGCGCAGCCTTGCCTGATATCTTTTTGACCAAATTATTTTTCACCCTCAGTACTGTTTCTGCATCAAAGCCTATCCCCGCCATTGACGCAAAGCACCAGCCGTTGATTCGTCCGAGAGATATTTTCCGCGGTGTGCCTGTCAGTGCAAGCTCAACGGCTTTATCGACTCTTTCAGGTATCCTTAGTTCTTTTGCGAGGACATTCGTTGTGCCGAGTGGTATAAACGCAAGAGGGACATCGTGCCTGCTTCCCCCTGATGAAGAGTGTAATCCGTTTATTACTTCATTGAATGTGCCGTCGCCACCCGCAACGATGATGAGGTCACTGCCGGAAAGGTCTTTTGCAAACTGGAACGCGTCTCCTTTTTTCTGAGTGATGAACGTCGTGAGGGAAGCTTTTTTCCTGATCAGCGTCTCGATGTGGTATATCGACCTGTACGCCTTATTCCCGGCTGCCGGATTTACGATGAGACTTGCGTTCAAGGATTTCCTTCAATGTCAGTATCCCTTCGCAGGGTTTGATTTTGTCTATAAGCACCGGTGTCATCTGGAGATATTTGATGAGTTCTTTCACCTCACCGCCTGTTATGAAAAAGGTCCTCCCTCCATATGGTTCGCCCCTTCTCTTGATATGTGGAAGCCTTATATATCCATATGCACGTGAAGCGATATATCCGGTAGTATAGTTCGGATCATCCGAGATGCATATCTCACCAAGGACCATGGGATATTTATGGACTTTGCTTGCAAGTATGAGGGCTTCCTTTACGGTACTGTTTCTGAGCCCGGCCTTTGCAAGCTGTTTTGAAAGTATCGCGTCAGCGTTAGGCGTTATTCCCATGCGTGTGACCCGGACGCCGCGGAGAAGGTCCGGTTCAAGTCTCACCCCTTCGATATCCATCAGCATGGCGCCCCTCATGGTAATGCCCATGGTCAGGGAATGGAGCGCCTCCTCGATCGCTCTTTCAGTTATCCCGATTGATGAAAGGATCTTAAACGCAGCTTTCCTGACCGCCTCAGGTTTTTTCGTGTTCAGGGTGCACAAAGGCAGGGATGAAATCTTTCGGGGTGTTTCCTTCAGCTCTTCGATAGTTAAACGTATCTCATCTGCCCTGCCCTTTTCATGCATCAGGGCGCGCTCAGTATATTCTTTAACGACCTCAACAATGCCGTCCTTATCGTATATGCCTTCAGCTCCGGATATGTGAGCATCCTTCCTGGATGAGCGCATCCTGACACTGTAATGCAAACGTTTCGACATCAGTATTCCATCTCCATGTCTCTTATCATTTGCAGGTCATCCTGTGGATTTCTTCCCTGTGTAGTCAGATAATTTCCGACAAGCAATCCATCAGCTCCCGCAAAGAACACATAAGAATTAAGCTCTCTGAGTGTAGAAGGCCTCCCGCCACAAACTCTGATCTCACGGTCCGGAAGAATAAGCCTGTATAGTGCAATTATTTTCAGCGCTTCAAGAGGTCTCAGCGCTTCCCTGTTTGCCATAGGCGTCCCGGCTACAGGTGTGAAAAAATTGATCGGCACAGAGTCAACCCCGATATCCTTTAATGCAAAGGCCATGTCAATACGGTCCTCCCACGATTCACCAAGGCCGAATATCCCGCCGCTGCAGATGGAAAGCCCGAGAGATTGCGCTGATTCGATAGTCCTTATTTTATCTCTGTAAGTATGCGTTGTACATATTTCACTGAAAAAAGCCTCTGAAGTCTCAAGATTATGGTGGTATCTGTGCAGCCCTGCATCCTTTAAACTCCTGAGATCGTCTCTTTCAAGCAGTCCAAGAGTGGCACATGGATACAGTCCAATATTTTCTATTTCTGTAATATAGTTACAGATTTTACTTAAATCATCACTTGAAGTTTTCTTCCCGCTTGTTACCGTGCAAAAACGGCGAACACCCAATTCTTTGGCAGATAATGCCGCCTCCAGGATTTTATCTTTTTCCATAAGGAGGTAGACACTTGCACTGGTTTTATTTCGTGCAGATTGGGCGCAGAAAGAACAATCTTCAGGGCAAGCGCCGGACTTCGCATTGATGATTGAACAAAGATCTATGTTATTACTCCGGAATTTTTCTCTTACCCTGTTTGCTGATGCAAAAAGATCAAAAGCTCCGGCGCCTGTTATCTGTGATAATTCGTAAGCAGTCTGTTTATCAATGCCACGTGTTATTTCATGCATAATATCTCCGGTAAAAAACATGTGTTATTATCTACTCAATAAGTTTTGTTGTCAATAATTACCCCAAAATGATCTGAATCGCTATAGACACTATGCTTGAATGTCTTCTGAACAATGATATTAAGAACTGCAAGGCTTGCAAAGAGGTTGACACGTGCATATTTTTAACAAAAGCAGTCATTGTGTATAACAACAATCTCAAAGGCAAAGAAACTGAAAGTTAATCTCTTATCCTGGCATCGCTGTTTGTCTTCTCTGCCTATCTGCGATAATCTGCGATCACCTGCCTGCCGGCAGGCAGGTCTGCGTCCAAATTTCTTCCTTAAATTTAGTCATATCCATGCACAACATCAAACCCGTTGAATTCCCCTTTGTATTCGCCCCACTCTTCCGTGACATTCTTGACGCGCGCCCCTCTCGGTCCGTAATTGCACCATTGAACAGCCTGTTTCACTTTGTTCAATGGCCCTTCAAAGACAGCCTCGACATCGCCATTCGGTAAATTTCTTACCCACCCCTTCAGTTCGAGGCTTAAGGCTTTATCACGAGTGCTCGCTCGGAAAAAAACACCCTGAACAAGACCCGAAATAATTACATGTGCTCTGCACATTTCCATGATCAATTGAATTATATCCTATCTCTATGCCGGTTTGTAGAAAAATCCAGACTCCCCTTGCAAGCATTCCTGTTTACTGATAAAATTTACAAACAATTATCATTCAGGAGGAACATGTGAAGACAACAGAGATTAAACCGGGTATATTCTGGGTAGGCGCGATAGACTGGGCAGTAAGAGATTTCCATGGTTATATAACTCCAAAAGGAACGACATATAACAACTATCTTATAATGGATGATCAGGTCACTCTTGTTGATACTGTAAAGCATGATTTTTCTCATATGACGGTAGAAAACATCTCGAGCCTCGTTGATCCTTCGAAGATCATCAATCTTGTGATAAACCATATTGAACCGGACCATGCAAGCAGCATTGACAAGATAATGTCTCTTGCTCCTGAAGCTACCATTTATATCACAGATAAGGGTAAAAAGGGACTCGACAGACATTTCGACACCTCTAAATGGAAGTTCAACATCGTAAAATCAGGCCACACTTTGAAAACCGGAAAATACACGCTCACATTTCTCGAAACGCCGATGCTTCACTGGCCTGACTCGATGATGACGTATGTAAACGAAGCAAAACTCCTCATTTCCCAGGATGCCTTTGGGCAGCATATTGCAACATCTGCACGGTTCGACGAAGAGTTTATTGAGTGTGCATCTCATTCAGAGCTCGAAGATTCTGTAGTTGACTATTACGCAAATATACTCATGCCTTTTGGGGAGCTGATAAAAAATAAAATAGCTGAAGTGCAGAAACTCGGACTGAAAATAGACATGATCGCCCCAGACCACGGAGTGATCTGGAAAAAAGAAGCCGGGAACATCATTCAGAAATATCTCGACCTTGCAAATGGCAAGTCGTCACTGAGCATTGCAATAATCTATGACACCATGTGGCACAGCACAGAGCTGATGACCATTCCCATCATGCAGGGGATCAAGGATGAAGGTATCGACTGCAAAGTAATCAAGCTGCGTGCAACGCCTATGAGCGTAGCCATAAAGGAATTCTGGAAATCAAGAGGCTGCCTGATCGGCAGTCCCACCCTGAACAATATACTCTTTCCCTCTGTTGCTGAATATCTGACCCATCTAAAAGGTCTTCGACCGAAGAACAGGATGATAGGAGCATTCGGAAGCTATGGATGGGGAGGAGGCGCTGTTAGAGAAGCATATGAGGAATTCAAGAAGATGAAACTCGAGATATATGAGCCCGGGTTACAGGTGCTTTACAAGCCTTCCCAGAAAGATAACGAAATGTGTTATGATTTTGGCAGGAATTTTGCCAAAAAGATTAAGGAATACCACACCAACTTCAATTAAATTGAGAACATGCTGACTCCAGTAGTTATAGGGGAATTCCCGATTTTTAAATTCTAAAACATCCTTTATTATAGTCCTAACGTAATCTTGTTAAATCAATTTTTCTGACAGCATAACTTGGTAAATAACTTATATATTACTTAAGTCTATGAAAGAAATTGAAAAAAAGGTTCACGAAGTCCTGCACAACGTAAACTGGCTCCTTGAAGCGCACAATAGCTTTGCCGAATTAATTTCAATAAGAGGGAAAAAGGTAATTATTAAGTGTGTAGGTCACTGCGCCGATTGTGAATCTGACTGTGTACGGGTCGCCTTCCGGGAACGAATGCCCGATATATATCTCGTCCTCCAGTAATATCATTCCGTTGTGTCTGTAAAAAGAAATGAGATCATAACGCTGCTTGAAAAAAAAGCATTTGATGAGTTGATCAAGCTTTCCGTAGCTGATAAAAAAACAATCAGCACGCTTATATCCCTTTCATATGATAAAGACGACCGTTTGTCCTGGCGGGCCATAGAAGTCATAGGTCTCGCCTCAAAGGAAATTTCCAAACATCATCCTGAGGCCGTGAGAAATATCGCGGGAAGGCTTCTTTGGATGATGAGGGATGAATCCGGCGGAATAGCCTGGAGCGCTCCAGAGATACTTGGGGAGATAGTCAGGAACAATCCGGTACTATGCTCTGATTTTGCTCCTATCATCGCTTCCTGCCACGATGAAAAAATGTTGTGTGCCGGGGTTCTCTGGGCTTTGGGAAGAATAGGATATATCAATGATGATACTCTCAATTATGCTGGACCGATCGTGTGCTCCTATCTGCGGTCGCCAGATGAAAGGCTTCGGGGCTATGCTGCATGGGCTATTGGTGAAATGGGAGTTAATGAATCAGAGAATGAACTGGCTGATCTGAAGCAGGACATGGGACTGATCAATTATTATGAAGATGGTGAATTACACAGGAAAACAGTGGGAGAAATTGCTTCCGCTGCTCTAATGAAAATCAGGAACAGGCAAAACTGAATTCAGGAGTACGACGCACAATTAATTTATAACGAGTTCAGTGCATAGAGCTTGTCCCCGCAGTGACCATCAGCCAGCAACATTTCATATGTTGAACATTCTCCCAATTGGCAGGCAAGTGCAAGATCCCTGCAGGATTTCTCGAACTCGTCGAGCATAAAATAAGCAAACCCTCTGTTGTCATAAGGTTTCGCAAGTTCCGGCTCTATTTCTATTGCAGTGCTGTAGTCAAGGATAGCACGTTCATATTCACCAATAGCAAAATATGCGAGGCCACGGTTGTTATAAGCCTTTGCGTATCTCGGGTTGCGTGCGATTGCATGGCTGAACTCCTCAAGAGCGTGTTCATAATCATTCTTCTGAAAATGGGCATATCCAAGATTATTGTATGCCTTTGCGTATTCAGGATTGGAATATATGGCTCTCTTGTATTCAATAATAGCAATGTCATACTGTCCTTTTATAAAGTAAACATTCCCCTTATTGTTATGTGCCCTCGCATCATCAGGACTCATTCCAAGCGCTTTATCATACTCATTAATGGCAAGCTCATATTGTCCGTTATCAGCATACATGACGCCGCGTTCCACAAGTTCAGATACTTTCTCATGGTCATTCAATGATGCACAACCAATACAAAGAAAAATATAGATAAGGACGATTAGATTCCTCACAAAACAATACTCCATTCCTGTCTGTGAATTAAGATTATTATTAGAACTACCACAGAAATTGCAATTAATATACCAAAATATATTCCAATACTTAACTGTCTGATTTATTGTTATTTTAATTTCTGGCTTTAATAAGAATTGAATTATTAGTGTTAATGTTTTTTACATAGTGTAATGAGGAGATTGATTGCTTAATTAATCAACAAAGAAGTAGCGGCGAGAAGGGACCTGCTTTTAGTTTATGACAAAAGCAGTCGGTTTTTTTCCGATCTCGATTCCCCGATATTGGTTACATATATTGCAGGCTGACTTTTGACCGGACATTTCGTTTCACATATACCGCATCCGACGCACAACAGAAGATCAACTCTGGGCTGCTGAATAATGGTCTCCCGGCCTTCTCTGTCCTTTACAAGATTTTTTTCAAACCAGATAGCTTTTTTCGGTGTAGGACAGACCTCTTCACAGACAATGCATGGCGTTGCGTGCGAATAGGGAAGGCATCTGCTCTTATCTATCATTGCAAGCCCCAATTTAACCTGCATCTTTTCTTCAAGAGGAAGCTTTTTAATAGCGCCCGTGGGGCAAACCTGTCCGCAAAGAGTACAACGAAATTCGCAGTATCCTATCTTCGGAACGAGCATCGGAGACCAGATCCCTTCCAACCCCGCTTCAAGGAATGTCGGTTGAAGACCGTTTGTAATGCATACCTTCATGCACTCGCTGCACTTTACGCATCGTTTTAGGAACTCATCCTCCGCAAGGGCTCCGGGAGGCCTGAGGAGTTTTGAAGATATTACTGTAGATTGATAAAAAGGATTTACTCTGAGCAATGGAACTGCCAGCATCCCTCCGGCTGCTGACGCGATCACATGCCTCCTTCCGAGATCGATCCCATCAACAGAAACAGATTTCTTTTTATCCCCTGCAGAAAAACCAAAATTCACTGCATTCTGGGGGCATATATCATCACAGTTCCAGCAGTAAAGGCATTCAGTGGGTCTCCAGTATCCCTTTTTATCAGGTGAAGCGTTGCCCTGACAGACATGGGCACATGCACCGCATTCCGTGCATCCCTCGCTCACCGTCCTTTTGAGAATTGAATATCTCGATAATAACCCCAGCAATGCACCGAGGGGGCAAAGGTTCCTGCACCAGAATCTTGTTTGGTAAAGGTTTAATCCGAGGATCAGAAAGAACAGCATACCGATAAATACAGATTGATTAAAATGAGGTTGCTGGAAAGACATGACACTTTTTTTCAGAAATGTGTATATGGTTTCAGAAACCTGTACAAGCCCTTTGGGATTCATGTCATATACCGCATCAAAAGCCGCCCTGAGGCCGTAATTGAACAGCGGGTATACGCTGACAGAAAAAGACCTGATAAGAAGTGCTAAGGGATCCAGAATGCCGGTTAACTGCATGGTAAAAACAGATGATGCAAGAAGAAATATCAGAATATAATATTTAATTCTGTACCAGTTAAGACTTACGTCACCCTGTTTTTTTCTCTTGAACGCCCCTATGATGTTGTTCAGTGTTCCAAGAGGACATATCCATCCGCAGAATACTCTTCCAAGTATTATTGTTGCTATGATTATGATCAGGGAAAGATAAAATGCTTTCGGGACCGTATGTGCCGAAAGAAACGTTGTGATAAAAATGAGCGGATCGAAATCAAGAAATAATTTTACAGGATAACCAAGCTCATCTGCCCCTTTTGACTCGGTCTGTATAAAGAGAAAGAAGAAAAGCAGCAGGAATACAGCCTGTGAGGTTCTTCTCAGGTTTTGCATCTATCAGATAACCAGTTTATCATTTACAGGCGTACGTATGTTATATGTTTAATTTCCTGATCCTGACCTTCTCAAGATCCATTTTCCCTATGCCATAATCTGCCGCAATTTTTACATATCCGAGGTCGCTTCCCTTCATCCCGAAAAGTGTCGCTCCATACGAGTCCACTGCAACCTGATCCATGCTGACTATAACTGTATCCAGTCTTTGCACATCAGCCAGATTTCCGCCCTGCGGCCCGTTTGCGGTAAGTACCCTTACCGCATCCAGCACAGTGAGCGTTGGTTTAACAACCATGGAAAGGTCTACAAGGCTTCGGTCCAGCTTCTGATGTATCTGGTTACGTTCTCCTCCCATGATCCCCATCCAGTTCTTCATTGACATGGTAAGCTTTGCAAGGCTGTGATGTTTTGCTACCGGTATGTTTATAACTTTGTCAGCTTCAAATATTTCAATATAGAGCGGCCATTCTTTCATGGCTTCCCCCTTCATCTTCATGACCCTGAATTTCCTGTCATCAACAAAATCTGCGTCTGCTCCGAGGGATCTCACCGCCTGCGCGATACCGCTTTGTATATAACATCTTCGCGGATCATTGACCGGACGGTCAAACACCTTAACCTTTTTTGCTCCAGCTTCAAAGCATAATTTAGTCACAGTCGCAACCACATCAGGATTTGTATTCGCTGCCTGCTCAGGGACTCTGTCCCACGCCATGTTTGGTTTGATCACAACAATATCGCCTCTTGAAATGAACCTTCTTATTCCTCCAATAGCATCAATTGCTGCCCTTGTTATGACTTCAGCAGATTTACCCTTGGCGACTATCAGATCTGGTGGCTGTGTTTCTTCTTTTACTTCCAGGATCGCCTTGATCTCAGCAGGGACTGAAAGACCAATCCCTGCCATCCCTGCTATTTTAAGGAAATCTCTTCTGTTCATAAGACCTCCACTAACGCATATTTGCTAAAGAAGAATATTAATACCGAATAAAGTCCTGTAGTCGATTTCACTCTGTTCGCCGTTAAGATCCTGCACAACAGGGAATCCTACAGAGATATATGCTCCTACCTTTAGAATTTATATTCACAATTTTATCACACATTTGGCAGAAACCAAAATAGCGGAATTCGTGAGCAATTATATTTTTAAATCCAACGATAAGGAGTTATCATTGCGAGCGAAACGAAGCGATCTCGCCGAGGGACTACCTAAATAAAGACTATCCTACGGTAAGCTTTTGGGAGCGTTCAAGAACGATCTGAACACCTTTCCTGTTGGCTGCATTGATTATGAGGGGGCCATGAAAATTAGCTATCACATCATCCCCGCTCACCCTCACAATCACGAGAATGACAGTATTCTCGTCATTATCGTCGATCTGGAGATGCTTTTTTACTGGTTTGTCTATGTCGATGGAATACTCAGCGGCAAGCAGGTCGGGAGGAGCAACGATGAAAGCAATATCAGGATCATCCACGGCCTGAAGCCATTTCAGAGGGGTATCTTTGTGATCAATAAGGATGAAACGTTTCAAATCGGGAATCCCTATCAACCCGTCAGAAAAGTCTATTATCTTTTTTTCGTCCGCCTCTAAGATACCAAATCTTGAAGTATTGATCTTTATCATTTTGACTCCAGTGCTTTGCTTATTTTCTGAAATTCGTCAATTAAAAGGCCTGATGACAGGAGGTTCTCCTCTTTTATTTTTTCGTATAATTCTTTTCTATAAATTCTCAGATGCGATGGCGCCTGAATCCCGATCCGCACTGAATTGCCTTTTACTTCAACAATTGTGATGGTTATATCATCACCGATCTTTATCGATTCATTTGACTTCCGTGTCAATACCAGCATCCTGCCTCCTGTTTGTTAATTATGGGTTAAAATAGGGAACACCATAAAAACTGATCCCTGATCCATGCCCCTGATACCTGTTTTAACCTAAAAAATCCATCAATGATTGTGATAATACTTTTGAACCTGACGCTCTCAATGATTCAAGTGCGTACTGTATTTTTGTGAGCTCGCTTATCGTACCTGCCAAATCTGTGTCCTCGAGATCAGACAATAACATCTTTAATGAGGTGCTTCTGTCTGCATGTGTACTTTTCAATCTTTCGAGATAGCCCATCCTCGCACCGACGTCCGCGCGGACATTCGCTATTTGTCCGAGAGCATTATCGAGAGAGGTTGTAGACGCCCTGATCGCCGTCACATCATTGCTGGTAAGAGCATTATACAGATTATCAAGGGTTTCGAAGTAAGTCTCTCCTCCATAGCTGAAAGCTTCATCTCCAGTAACGTTTATCGACACTGTGGAATCTCTGTCGATAAGTACGTTGATCATGTTGGTATCGCCAGAATAATTAAACCCTGCATCAAAGGGTTGTGCGTCTGTTTTATATCCCGAAAAAATATATCTGTCGCGAAACTTTGTCTGAGAAAGTCTTAAAGTCTCGTCTCTCAAGCTGGCAATCTCTTCAGCAATGGATGCCCTGTCTGATGCAGTCTGTGTATCTGTAGAAGCCTGTAAGGCAAGCTCCCGCGCACGTATTAATGCGTTTGCAGCAGAAGACATGATTGTATCGGTCAACCCGAGTTGACTATCTGCCTCATCAATATTTTTCATATATTGTTCCATCTCATTGATGCGCACCTTGTAATCCATCCCGTTCGCCAGACCGAAAACATCATCAGAAGGCTTGTTGATTTTTTTACCTGTGGAGAGTCTCTCTGATTGAACAGACATATCTCTTATTCTCTCCTGTAGAGATCTTGTCATTTGGTTAAATATGGTGAAAGATGTAATTCTCATAAATTGATTATTGTCTGTAACAATTCATCAGTAACCTTTAATATCCTGGCCCCGGCCTCGTATGACCTCTGATAACGTATAAGATTGGCAGCTTCTTCATCGAGAGAAACTCCTGACGTCTCATCCCTTTTTTTCTGCAGCTCAAACAGAAGGTTGTCATCATAGGTCAAACTGTCTGATGCCGCCTTGCTCATAACCCCAACATTTGAAATGATCCCGCTATAGTAATTTTCGAATGTCGAACCATCAAGATCGGAAATGCCTCCCTGAGACAACTGATACATTTGTAATGCCTTCGTATTGTCTCCAGGCAATGTTTGGTCTGAAGATGCTGCACTGATCTTTCGTATATCGGATATTTCAACGTTGAAATTCTCGATCACGCCGTTGAGAGGGCTTATAAAAAAACTGTCTCCACCTGCAGGAGAACCATCAATAACTACATCTATCCCTTCAAAACTTATCGTTGCTCCGGCGCTGTACGTTCCTGATGTTACAAGTGCTCCCGATGTCTTGTTATACACTTCGTAACTTGACGCATCAGTAAAGTTTATATCATATTCATCAAGTGTAAGGGTTGATACGTCGGAAACAACTGATGATGTAATATATGCTCCTGAAGAATAGTCGAGTGAAAATATCTGGAGCGGGTTAAAAAAATCATTACCCGTTGAACTGTCAAGACCATAACCTGTCTGGTGCAGGCTGTTTGTTTCCTTGACGATAGAAGCAACGAGTTTCCTCAAGGCTGCCAGGGTCTCAGACTTTATATCATCCCTGACATCAATGTTCCCGCCGAGTTTTCCTTTCTCGAACATGGATGTTATATCTGCTCCACCAAAAGTAATGCTATTATTCCCTTCAATGTCTTCTGTGGCAGAAAGCTCATAGGACTGGAGCGGGGTTACAAGGCTTCTCCCCCCTATCAGTACAGTCACATATTTACTGTCATCTTCATACCATGTATAATTTGTTAGTTCAGCAAGATCATTCAGAAGCTTATCTCTCTGGTCTCTCATATTACTTGCCTGATTGATATTTTGTCCTGATTCAGTCTGCGCTATTTTTTCATTCAATTGTGAAATCTGTGAAGCTATGGAATTTACCTGTCCGACAACATTTACTATTTCGTCATTTACATCCTTGAGGATATCTGAAATATCCCTTTCGATCTGCTTTGCATTTTGAACGAGGGTCTTTGCCTGCTGAAGCAGAATCGTCCTTTGGGTCTGACTTTCAGGATTGGTTGCAACACCCTGCCATGCGTTGAAATAGTTCTTTAGTGAATCGGACAACCCGAGGTCTTTTGTTTCATTCAATATCTGCTCAAGATTGCTTAATCCGCGATCCAGTGCATATGATCTCCCGAAACTCTGGTTTTGCCCTATTATCTGCATATGAATGAACTTGTCATAGTGCCTTCTTATTTCAGACGTCCTCACTCCTCTTCCCAGAAAGTCTCCTCCAATCTGGACAGAATTTGAAACCTCAAGGATCACCTCCTGACGGTTATATCCAGGGGTGTTCACATTAGCTATATTATTGCTAACAACATTTAAAGCCTTCTGACTTGCGAACAGTGCGGATTTCCCTATATCAAAAAGTCCGAAAAGGGACATTATGTCTCCTTTGACAAAAGTACCCCTGTGGTTTGGGGTATATGCTGGGTTGTGAACGAATGGAAAAAACTTGCAGTTGTTTTGATGTATCTGAGGGACCGGTCAATAAGAATACTGTTGACCTTGTTCATCTCATCAATATTCTGCAGAATTGAAAGCATCCGGGACCGCAATTCCGAAAATGCCCCGTTGCCTGTATGCCGTCCAAGATCGTCCAGATTAATGCCATTTAAAATGCCATTGTCTTCCGCAAATTTCTTCATTAAACGAATGCGTTCTTCTTCAAGAAGTCTAAGACGCATAACGACCGTATCTTTCACTTTCGAGATCTCTTCTATTTTCTCAGCATTAATACTTACAAGACACTGTCTCTCCTCTTCCAGAAGATCGAGAAGCCTCTTGTAAGTATTTACCTGCTCTTCAAGAATATTGATGATGGCCCTGTCTGATGTCATATTTCTTCTAATATTTTTTCCGCTATCTTTCTCGGGTCTATATTGTAGTTCCCTGTGTCAATAGCTTTTTTCAGGGCATCAACCTTGTCAGTTCTAATGTCAGGAAGCTGATCTATCGCTGCCTTCAGTTCACTTATTTCTTTCGCCGTTCCTGAGACACTGATTTTGTCGCCTTCACTTTCCGGTTTTCCTACATTCTTTTTCTTGTCTGCTTCTTTACTGTCAGTTGTTTCCTGAACTTTATTGTATAGCTCTTTCTTATCTATCGGATTATTTCCATCAATTCTCATTACGATTACCCCCTTTCATTTAGCTCTCCGATGTGTAATATTTTTTTACACCTCCTGTTTCTTTTATCGGCATTTATTTTGTTTTCTTTAATTTTATTTTTCATCTATGTTTTTATTTACTTTAGCATGTTCATCTATCTTTTTATTAAGAAAATCTTCGAGTGATTTCTGGAGCCCTACCCCCCTCTCTGACATTACTTTGGATAATTCCATATCAAATAAATCCATATATGTATCTTTTCCCAAGCCATGCTCCTCAGAAGACGCGCTGCCTGATGCCCTTCTCATCACCTTGATCAATTCATGAAT
Organism: Nitrospiraceae bacterium; assembly: GCA_003599425.1. GTDB lineage: Bacteria > Nitrospirota > Thermodesulfovibrionia > UBA6902 > UBA6902 > SURF-23. The sequence continues at coordinate 27,955 of QZKC01000068.1, forward strand.
AAAAAGCGCCTCCATCTCTTTGGCAACTTTTTTTATGTCTGTATTTTCACTGTTCCCATCTGCATGAGAGGATGGCAACACAGGCATTCTCTTAACGCTTTTTTTAAATGCATCCAGGCCAGTATTAGCTGGAATGTAATTGCTCAAGATGTCCATTTATATGATCTCCAGTTCCGCTCTTAAAGCACCTGCTGCCTTGAGCGCCTGAAGTATGGATATCAAGTCTCTCGGAGTTACACCCAATGCATTCAGCGCCCTTACTACCTCACCCAGGGTAACGCCTGATACCTGGACAAGCGATCCTTTTTGCTCTTTCACGTTAATTTCCGTTCGTGGTACCGTAACAGTCTCCGCATCTTCCGGAGCAAGAGGCAATGGTTGTGAAACCTCAGGCGTTTCCCTGATCTCGATTGCAAGGGATCCATGAGCGATCGCAACGGGTGAAATGGATACATTATCGCCGATTACTATAGTCCCTGTTCTCTCGTTAACCACAATCCTTGCCGGCATATCGACCCTGACGTCAACTGCTTCAATTTTCGTGATGAATCCGACTGGATCCATTTGATACTGATCCGGTATGGTTAAATTTATTGATGATGAATCTGCCGGAACAGCATAAGCTCCGTGAAGTTCCCTGTTGATCTGTTCTGCTATCGTATTTGCGGTAGTAAAATCCGCTTTGTGCAGGAACAACCGGATGCTGTCTCCATTCCCAAGGACAAATTGAGGTTCTATTTCAATCGTTACCCCCTCAGGGATTTTTCCTGCGGCCGGATGATTTTTTTGCGACTTTGCTCCTTCACCCTCTGCTGCAAAACCGCCTATGGAAACAGGCCCCTGTGCAAGGGCATAAACTGTCCCGTCAGGCCCCTTAAGCGGAGTAAGAAGGAGCGTGCCTCCCTGAATACTTTTTGCGTCGCCGATAGTTGAGACAAGTGCGTCAATCTTCGTCCCCGGCTTTGCAAACGGCGGCAATGTAGCCGTGACTATAGTTGCAGCAATGTTTTTTGACTTCAAATCGTCAGAATTGATCGTGAGCCCCATCCTTTTCAGCATGTTCACTATACCCTGAACGGCAGCCTGTCCTTTATCTCCAGTGCCATCAAGGCCAATTACAATCCCGTATCCAATTAATTGATTGTCACGCACTCCCTCAAAACGTGCAATGTCTTTGATACGTTCAGCGTAAACAGAAGTGAACAGTGAACAGTAGACAGTGAACAGCAAAAAAAATACAAAAATTAATTTCATGTTTACCAGCAGTCTTCTTTTAATTTCTAATGTCATTTTCATGTCCTCTCACTCATCACTTTCTCAGAAAGGCCATACGTTATCAAGTATTCTTACGAGCCAGCCCGGACTCTGCTTGTCCTGGATAACTCCGTCTCCAACGTAATATATCCTCGCGTCGGCTATTTTGCTGCTGCTGATATTGTTGTTGGCATCAATATCGTCTGGTCTTGCCATCCCGGCAAATACCAGTAGCTGTTTTTCATTATTAATGGTCATCTCTTTCCTTGCTTCCAGTGAAAGATTTCCATTCGGCAATACTTCCACAACTTTTGCAGTTATTGTTGCCACGAGCTTCCCTTCCCTGTTCGTATCCCCCTTCCCTTTGAACTCGGATTTTCCATCACCTGCAACAGCAGGCTCAAATATATTCGTCCCTTTGAATAAGTCTTTCAGAAGGAAAGCTTTATGCAAATTAAAATCTTTATTCATGCCGAATATGTTTGCAGCATCATAGTCTGCCGTGGACTCCCTGCTTGTATCAGTGTCAGCCTTGCCTGAACCTGAAAGGTTTTCCTCAATATTTATGGTCACAAGATCATTCAGCCTTCTTGCCTTAGTGTCATTGAATATATTACCGGAGTCGTTCCACAGGGAGTTTACTGATGATTTGATCGCCTCATTTTCATGGTATACATATTTTGGTGGCTCTGGCGGCAGCTTCGCAGAAGGAGAAGCGCAACCGATTATACACAGAGCAGAAAGCAGAGATATATTACAGCACCACCATTTGCTGACAGATAACCGTTGACCGCTGACTCCTTTCGCTTTACAGTTCAATTTTGACAGTATTTTCATCAATCAATACTCCTCTCACTTCTTTTCTTGATGACAGATTAATTGCCTTAACCTGTGTCCCTATATATCCTTTTTCCCTGATCTCTCCTGCAGCCGTGATATTGAAGCCTGGGGCGCTGTATAACAGCACCACCCTGTTACCTTTTTTTACGGTCCCTGTTTTCTCAATCATGTCCTGAACGATCACCATATCTGCCAGAATAGACCTTTTCAAAGGTTTTCCGATTATCGACTCAGGGTTCTTAACTGCACTTTTAGGCATTCTGTTTATGTCCATTTCGGATAAATAGACATCGCTATCCTGAAGGACGTATCCTTTTTTCAACGGCCTTATGCTTTTGACAACTGCGTCCAGTGCCCTGATGTCAGCTTTTACGATGATTTTATTGTCGTTTTCGTCCGTAAAAGAAAAAACACCTTTGCCAACAGGTCCCTTTTCTACAGTTATCTGATCAGGAGATGCTCCTGCCAGATCACCTGCAACATTTACATTCGTTACTTCAATCTTTTGCCACGGATAGTTATTTTCGAGGTATGCCTGAAGGGCGCTTTCAGGTTGCAACGGATCTGCGATAGCTGCGGGGAGGCAAAATGACATAATTATAGTGCAGAATACGAGCACAAAGACGCTATGAGTGATAATTATACGGGTCATCTCTGCTCCTTTTTATCCAAAGCATGCTTATTAAAATTTTCTCTCACCTCATTACCTCTTTATACTGTTTGCCATTTGCAGCATTTCGTCCGAGGTCTGCACAACTCTGGAATTCAGTTCGTACGCCCTCTGGCTTACGATCATGTTGACCATCTCTTCCACTATATTTACATTACTCATTTCAAGAAAGCCCTGATTCACTGTCCCGAGACCGTCAGCTCCGGGACTGCCAGTAGTAGCTTCACCTGATGCACCAGTAGGAATGTAGAGATTTTTTCCTATGGCACTCAGACCGCCAGGATTTATAAACTGTGCCAATTCTATCTGGCCGATCTGCACAGGAGCTGAATTGCCGGCTTGCAATACTGATACTGTGCCGTCATTTGTGATCGTGATCTGTAATGTATTGGCAGGAACACTTAGGGCCGGCTCCAGTGGATAGCCATCTGAATTCACGACACGTCCTTCACCATCAATCTTGAAAGAACCGGCGCGTGTATACGCGATCTCGCCGTCCGGTTTCGCGATCTGGAAAAAACCATTTCCCTCGATCACCATATCGAGGTTGTTACCGGTGGAAACAAAATCTCCCTGCTGAAACATCTTCTGTACGGCAGCAGGTTTGACCCCAAGTCCTATCTGGATGCCTGTCGGAAGTTCCGCTCCCTCAGCCGATGAAGCTCCTGCTGACTTTATTCCCTGATACAGCAGTTCCTGGAAGTCTGCGCGGCTCTTCTTGAACCCGGTTGTATTCACATTGGCAAGGTTATTGGAAATCACATCAATATTTAGTCTCTGCGCCTCCATCCCGGTTGCTGCTATGAATAATGATCTTTCCATGTGTTATCCTCCGTTCTCAGTTCTTGTTTCTTTAACTCTCAACGCTCAAACACTATAACGCTTATCTCTTACCCTTTCCCCATCTCGTTTGATACTTTTGATGCCGCCTCGTCAAATGTCTGTATCATCTTCTGGTACGACTCAAATTCTCTCAGGGAAGTGATCATCTGTACGATCTCTTTCATTACTTCAACATTCGATCCCTCCAGATACCCCTGGCTTACCGACGCCTGCATATCCTTTCCTGGTTCATCTGTAAGAAATGCTCCTCCATCGACCTTCTTCATTTTACTTTTATCATCGAAGTCAACTATCCTTAGGGCGCCGACTGACACATCATCTACAAAGATCTCTCCGGCTGCGTTTACGTCTATCTTCCTGCCCTGCACCGCGACCGGGCCGCCGCTTCCAAGAAGCTTCTTGTTGTCCTGTGTGGCAAGATATCCCTCATTGTCAATTTTGAAATTACCGTTTCTTGTATACATTCCACCCTCAAGGGCAAAGAAGCCATCTCCGTTTATGGCAAGATCAAGTGGATTCCCTGTTCTCATCACAATACCGCTTGAGAAATCCGTTATGATGCGTGAAGCCTCAGTCATCACCCTTCCGTCTGTGACCAACGGCGGTTTATTGTCTACAGGGATCAAATAATCCTTGAATGATATTCTCTCCTTCTTATATCCGGGAGTGGTCGCATTCGCAATATTCTGTGAGAATATGTCCAGATGCTTTTGTTTGAGGACCGCCCCGGAAAGAGCTATGTAAATTCCCTTATACAATATCAACCTCAGATGCAAACATGATGCCAGAAGATATGGTGCATATGTTTAGTATTGTTATGTCTTTATTGCTGTGAAATCTAACTTTTCTCTTGCCTTTGACTGAAGCGTTCATCATATTTAACAAAGGAAATTTTTTCCTCTCAGGAAAATATCTCCCTATATCCTTATATCTACTCTTCCTTTTTTGTCCTTCTGTTCTTCATTGTTATCCTTTTTGTTCTTCTCTTCATCATTCCGGTCTTTCTTCTGGTTCTTTCTCGGGTTCTGGCCGGCTTCTCTTTCCTGCTTTACCGGAATTATCCCTGTTATGTTTCCCAACCCGTCGATTGCCATTGCTGCATGCAAATCCCTTTTTATCTCATACTAATTACTTTCAAAGCTACCGTGCCCACTCCATCTTGGACCTCAGTTTGACAAGCGCCTGACTGTGTATCTGACAAACTCTTGACTCCGTTATATTTAATACCTTTCCTATTTCCTGCATTGTCAGTTCCTCATAATAATAGAGCGACAAAACCACCTTTTCCTTTTCAGGGAGGTCCCCTATCACCTCAGCGAGTTTTTCCTGAACGTTCTTTTCCTCAAGCTCCTCAAGCGGCGACTTCATGGTGGTGTCTGCAATACATTCAGAAAGGTTCATCTCCCCGTCGTTATGTTTGTTCGATTTGAAGTCTTCGATCCTTATCGGAGATGCGGAAACAGCGTACTGGAGTATCCTGAAATAATCACCCATATCCATCTTTAAATATTTTGCCACCTCGGTGTCATCGGGCATCCTGCCGTGCTTTTTTTCAAGTTTTTCCCGGGCCTGATTGATCTCGTCGATCTTCTTTCTCATGGATCTGGGGATCCATGCCGTTGCCCTCAGTTCATCTATCATGGCCCCTTTTATGCGCAGTTCAGCATAGGTCTTCAACTTGACCTTCCCAGGCTCAAACCTCTTCAGGGCATCCATCAGCCCCATAAGCCCTACACTGATAAGATCGTCAACTGTGACGTGAGCTGGAAGTTTCCACGAAAGCCTGTATGCCGTGTACTTAATATAAGGCAGAAACTCCTTGATGATCTTCTCTTTTGTCTCTTCTTTTATTTCTGTCTTGTATTTCAGCATTTTGCCTTCAACAGACCTCCAAGAAAAAACTGGAGCGTCCCCTTTATATTGTTATTGGTTTCAGTTGATATTCTCTGTACGATCTCCAAAATACTCTTTGCAGCTTCACTGTCAGGATATATTTCAATCAGCGCCTTCTGCTGCCGCACTGCCTTCTGCAGCAAGGGATCATAGGGAACATGGCCCAGGTAATCAAGGGATATGCTGAGAAATTTTTCAGCAGCTATGGAAAGCCTTTTGTATACGTCTCTTGCCTCTTTTTCGTTTTTTACATTATTTACAAGGATCTTGAAGTTCTTTTCCTGGTATTTTGTGAACAGAACTTTTATCAATGCATACGCGTCGGTCATTGCGGTCGGCTCCGCTGATGTCACAATGATTATCTCCTGTGCCGCCATGCAGAAAAAAGCGACATTCGCAGATATCCCGGATGATGTGTCTATAAGGAGATAATCCACGTCAGAATCATATGCCTCAAATTCCTCAATAAGTCTCAGCCGCTGGAACTCATCGAGTTCAGTCAGTTCCTGGATACCCGAGCTCGCAGGCAGGACTTTTATTCCCAAGGGACCTTCCACGACAAGGTCCTTCAGCTTCTTTTCACCCCTGAACAGGTGCTTGATGTTATACTGCGTCGCCAGATTCAGTATGACATCGATGTTGCTGAGGCCAAGATCAGCATCAAAGACCAGCACTTTCTTGTTCAGCTTGCTGAACCCTATCGCAAGGTTGGCAGTGATATTCGTCTTACCCACCCCTCCCTTTCCGCTTGCTACCGCTATCGTCCTTACTTTTTTTCCTTCCGCGATGTTCATTATGCGCTCCCTGTTCTCAGAATAAGATTCGTCAGCTTCCTGTTGTCGATGAATTCAATGTTCCCCGGCACCCTCTGTCCTGTAGTTATGTATGCGACCGGTTTCCTGTATGTGCGGCACAGGTTATATATGGATCCAAGTTTAACCGCCTCATCGGTCTTGGTAAAAGCAATATAATCTACAGGCAGTGCCCCATAATGTTTATATGTATCCATAAGGAAATCACCGTCACTTGACACGCTCATCAGAAGCTGGGTCTCGATCGGCAATCCCGTTTTATAGATCTCCTTCAGGTTCTTTATATACTGTTCATCCTTCGGATTCTGTCCCGTGGTGTCAATGAGCAGGATATCCTTGTCGTTGAATTTTTTTACGCTCTTTTTCAGCTCCTGCGCATCCGATACAATATCGAGCGGTATCCCTATCATTTTTGAATAAATCCTTATCTGCTCTATTGCTCCGATCTTGAACGTATCAACACCGATGATTGCAGCTTTTCTTCCTTCCTTGACCGCTTTTGAGGCAAGTTTCGCGACCGTAGTCGTTTTACCTGCGCCCGTAGGACCTATAAGCATTACGATCCTCTTGCTGTATCTGTCTGACATATCCCAGACGCTGGAGCGGAAACTGTCAAAGAATTTTGTACGGCTCATGTCTTCGGATATAAGCATTTCGAGGTCATCTATATCCTTCGCCCTTTCGACAAGATGCAGCGCATAATCGTCCCTGATGGACTTTTCCCTGAGAAAATAGAACATCTTTTTTCTTTCCGCAGGCAATGTCATTTCGCATCCGCTGTTGCGCATGGATTCGATGCATTCCCTTAATGTTCTGATCTCATTTTTCAGCTCTGCAAGATCGCCTGCGGGCGGCGCAGCCAATGGCGCAGAAGATTTACTGTCATATCTCTCGACGTCATAGTCAACAGCCGCGGTGATCTCCACATAAGGCCTCGACCCTTTCCTGTCCTCAGACGAAATGATCACCGCATCATCACCGAGTTCTTTTTTTACGCATGAGAGAGCTTCACTGAAAGTCCGTGCCTGAAATTTCTTAATTTTCATACCGCAACATTCCCCTTATATCTAAATTTACCGTTGATATGATGTCTGCACTCGAAATCACTACGATTGAAGAGGATATCCTCTCCACAATTTTTCTCAGATACCTCCTGACACCCGGAGAGCAGAGGACTATTGGCTGTATCCCTTTAAACTTTCCCGAGGTCAGAGCTTTTTCAATGCTCTTTACCAGTTTATTTATGACGTCAGGACTTATGGTCCCTCCTTCAGTCTGCGACATCAGTTTCTCAAAAGTCGGGTCGAGAGTGAAAACCGGCAGTCTGCCGTCTTCGTTTACATACTGTTTGGTAATGGTCCTTGAAAGTGCCTGCCTGACGTATTCGGTAAGGATCTCAGGGTCTTTCACAATTGGTGAATGATCAAGCAGCGCATCAAAGATCGTGATGATATCTTTGATCGGCACCCTCTCCTTTAAGAGGTTCTGAAGCACCCTCTGCACAGCCCCGAGTGAAAGATTAGAAGGAACAAGCTCTTCAACTATCTTGGGATAAGATTTAGAGATGTTGTCCATCAGCTTCTGTGTCTCTCTTCTGGTAAGGAGTTCCCATGCATGCGCCCTGACAAGTTCTGTTATATGTGTACCGATGACAGTTGCGGTATCAACAACCATATATCCAGACAACTGTGCCTTTTCAACTTCTCTCTCATCAATCCAGTATGCAGGCAGCCCGAATGCTGGTTCCTTTGTTGGTATCCCTTCAATTTTCTCAGTTTCCCCGGATGCAACTGCAAGCCAGTTCCCCATCATTACTTCGCCTCTGGCTATTTCAACCCCCCGGATAAGGAAGCTATACTCATGCGGCCTGAGCTGCAGATTGTCCTTAATATGGATGGGAGCGACTACAAACCCGATCTCTCCAGCTATCTGCCTTCTCATTGCCTTGATCTTCCCGAGCAGCTCGCCGTTAGGTTCATCCACAAGGGATATAAGCCCGTAACCGATCTCAAGGCTCAATGGGTCCAGCTCAAGATACGATTCGATCTTGGGTTCCTCGGCCGCGGGCTGCGCTGACACCTCTGATTTCTCCTCCTTCGGCATTTTTGTAAGCATATACGCCGTCCCGCCCGCACCCATAGAGATGAGCAGGAATGGAATATGGGGAAGGCCCGGCACAAGACCCAGCACCATCAGAACACCCGCCGCGGTTACAAGGGCCTTTGGGTTAATCAATATCTGCTGTGTTATATCTTTACCTATATCACTGTCTTTTCCGGCCCGGCTCATGACAATACCTGCTGCAGTTGATGTGAGAAGCGCCGGGATCTGAGACACCAGCCCATCACCAATCGTCAGTATGGTATAAGTTGTTAACGCATCCGTTGCAGGCATGCCTTTCTGCAGTATTCCGATGATCAATCCTCCTATGATATTTATTGCCGTGATCACCAGTCCTGCAACCGCGTCTCCCCTTACAAATTTACTTGCGCCATCCATCGTACCGTAAAAATCAGCTTCCTGTGATATCTGCTCCCTGCGCCTTCTCGCCTCCCTGTCGTCAATGAGCCCGGTATTAAGGTCTGCATCTATCGCCATCTGTTTTCCAGGCATTGCGTCCAAGGTGAAACGGGCGGCCACCTCTGCTATTCTTCCGGAACCTTTTGTTATAACCACAAAATTAACTATTATCAGTATGAGAAATATAACGATGCCGACTGCATAATTACCGCCGACAACAAAATCACCAAAAGATTTAATCACCTGTCCTGCAGCATCAATCCCCTCATTGCCTCTTAGAAGAATAAGCCTTGTTGACGCTACATTGAGGGCGAGCCTGTAGAGAGTCGCCATCAGAAGCACAGAGGGCAATACCGAGAAATCAAGGGGCTTCCTGATATAAATAGATGTGATGAGAATAATTATTGATAACGAAATTGAAAGCGTAAGAAGAATATCAAGCAGAAACGCGGGCAGAGGAAGGATCATTACACCAATTATTGAAACTATGAGGACCGCAACAAATACATCTTCTCTTTCCTTTATCAATGTCAGGAAATTCATATGTTCCCCTTGATCTTGTAAATATATGCGAGTATTTTGGCAACCGCCACGTAAAGCTCTTCAGGTATGAATGTATCTATATCAAGTTTAAAAAGCGCCCTCGCAAGAGGCTTGTCTTCAACAATCGGCACCCCGTGCTCACCAGCTATCTCCCTTATTTTTTCTGCAACAACTCCTGCCCCCTTTGCAATGATCTTGGGAGCAAACATCTTTTTCTCCTCATACACCAGTGCGATAGCAAGGTGTGTCGGGTTTGTGATGACGACTGTGGCCTTTGGCACTTCCTGCATCATGCGCTTTCGTGCAGTCTCTTTCTGGATGCTCCGTATTCTTGATTTGATCAACGGGTCGCCTTCCATCTCCTTATGCTCTTCCTTAACCTCCTGCCTGGTCATTCTAAGGGACTTTTCATACTGCCACTTCTCGAACAGGAAGCCCACAAACGCTACGATCAGATAGTATAGAAATGCTATCCCGACTGCATGAGTGATCATCCGTGCCGACTCCTTTATCAGCGCATTCAGTTCCATGGCTGAAAGCAGCGGAAGGGATTTCAGGTCTTTTCGTATGATGTAATAAACTACCCATGCGCCCACAATAAATTTCAGAATGCTCTTCAATAAATTCGTTACGCCGCTGGGAGAGAAAAAACTCTTCAGCCTGCCCATCGGGTTAGCTCTCTGAAAATCGAGACTGAAAGATTTTATCGCCCAACCGCTCTGAACCACGCTTGTAAATATCACAAGGACGATTGAAACGAGCATAAAAGGAACCATTATCTTCGATCCCTCAACAATCGCTATCCTGGATACCTCAATCGGGTTCGTCCCGTATTTCATGCCCAGAATGCTTGCCGTAATTGTCGACATGCTGATAAAAAAATACTCGCCTCCAAAATAGAACACCATAAGCATTCCGCCGGTCGCTGCCATAGAGACAAGGTCCTTGTCCCTGAGGATCTTTCCCTTTTCCCTTGCTTTCTGCTTCTTTCGGGGCGTTGCCTGTTCTGTTTTTTCCTGGAATTCTTCCGCCATGTCTTCTCTTCCTATTGCGCTTTCATCAGGTCCTGGCCATCGCGATTATGCGCGACATTTCATTGCGCAGGTCCGCCAGGCTGATTTTAAATACATATTCAAAAACAGGGATGCTCAGTATAATGATCAGCAGTCCCAAAATGATATTCAGAGGAAGTGTAATAAAGAAAATGTTCATCTGCGGCGCCACCTTATAAAGAAAACCGGTCAAAAGGTTGCTGAGCAGCAAACCTACTACAACAGGAGCTCCGATCTTCAGGGCAAGAACAAACAGTTTGTTCCCCAGTGCTATCACTTCAGGGATGACCGGCATAATATTCAGCTGCCCTGAGGGCAGAAGCTCAAAACTTTTCACAAAGATATATATGATCTCATGATGCGCATCCATGACAAGGAAATACAGCATTGCCATGATCCCGAACGCCTCAGATATCTGGGTCGTCTGCCCTATCTCAGGATTGAAAATACTTGCTACGGACAGTCCCATGGCCTGGCTGACCATGTGACCTGCGAGATTGATCGCCATGAAAAGAAACCTAACGGAGAGGCCGAGGGCTGTTGCAATCAGCGCTTCCTTTAATATCAAAAGAGGTATCGTATTCTCACTGATCTCAACTTTCACCACTGGTGTCATCATGATTGCAATAAATACAGCCAGGCCGAGCCTGAATTGTCCCGGAAGTTCTTTGCCGCCGATGACTGGAAGCAGACTGACGAAGATACTGCTCCTGATCAGAATGATCAGGAAATTGGTTATATACGGAGCAAGCATGTTTATGTTATTTTGGTTTATCATTCAGCTTTCTCTATTTCCACCACTCAGTAATTTTCTCACTTAATATAGAACGGTATCTGCTGTATTAAATTTGTTGTAAAGGCCATAAGCTTTCCGGACATCCAAGGCATAAGAACGAAAAGACAGATAAACACCGCCAGCATCTTCGGAACAAATGTCAGGGTAAACTCCTGTATCTGTGTTACCGTCTGAAAAAATCCGACGAGGACGCCCACGATCAGCCCTACAAGAAGAGGCGGTCCGGCAACAAGCATCGTGGTCTTGAACATTTCCTCAGAAATACCGCGTACAAACTCAGGTGTCATGAAAAACTCCTTACCATTGAACTCATTACTAGGTTCCAGCCGTCAACAAGTACGAACAGGAGCAGTTTGAAGGGCAAAGATACCATGACCGGCGGGAGCATCATCATTCCCATGCTCAGCAAAATACTGGCAATCACCATATCAATTATTAAAAAAGGAAGAAACAGCAAAAAACCTATTTCAAATGCCGTCTTTAATTCGCTGATCGCAAAGGCCGGAACAAGCACGCTTATTGACAGTTCCTCGGGTGCTTTGGGAGCAGGCTGTTTCGACAGCCCTACAAACAGTGCAATATCTTTCTGCCTTGTCTGTTTCAGCATGAATTCCTTCAAAGGCGGCATTGCCTCCTTCACCGCTTCAGCGAAATCAATATCTTCTTCAATATATGGTGTCACTGCCTTTTCGGTAATTACGTTTATTGTCGGGGACATGATATAAAACGTCAGGAACAGTGAAAGCCCGATGATAACCGGATTCGGCGGAATGGACTGCCCCCCGAATGCATGACGCAAAAATGACAGTACGACCACTATCCTGGTAAAAGAAGTGAACATGATAAGAACAGCAGGCAGGAATGAAAGAAAACTGATCAGTAAAAATACCTGTATCAATGGATTATCTATCTGGCTGAGATCAATGGCATATGACGGAGACGCATCAACTAAAACGAACATTAAACCTGTGATCGCTACAACCAATAGTTTTGCGATGCATGATTTCTTTTGTTTTTTAAATTTAAAATTTGAAATTTGCATTTTACTATTTAAAATTCTCATTTGTCTTCTGCCTTTATCCTCACCTTAAACCTCTCAAGCCTGTTATGAAATCCGTCCTGCTCCTGCAATTCGAGTTCCCCCTCATGAAAGGTTTTTAGCAGCCTCATTTCATTTGATGTCACCCCAAGTATCAAAATTTCCTTGCCTACACGCAATGCCGCAACGCCCTTCTTTGGGCCAAAGGGCTGGTATCCGATGATACTCATAAAACCGCCCCTTGTCTGTTTCTTTTTCATAATGAACCCTGTTGCAATGATCAGAAAGATCACAAAAGCAAGCGCTACTGCCATCTGTACATATGTACCTGTCATTTCAGTTGGGTCAGCCTTTCTGTAGGGCTGATGATGTCGGTAAGCCTCACGCCGAATTTTTCATTTACTACGACAACCTCTCCTCTTGCCACCAGTCTGCTGTTTGCCAGTATCTCCATAGGTTCCCCTGCAAGCTTTTCAAGTTCTACAACAGAGCCCTGGCCAAGCTGTAGAAGCTCCTTTATCAGCATCTTTGTTCTCCCAAGCTGAACAGTGATCTCTACGGGGATGTCAAGAAGAAACTCTATATCCCTCGATCCTGATGTCTGTTTATTTTCATTCTGCACATTTTCAAATGCATGCTGCTGTATGTCCTGGTCCATGTTTTACTCCTTTCTTTTTCATCGATCCTTTATTCAATAATCCCGGTCAGTTTAACTGCCTGATTACCCCTGCTTATTCCCGGCATACCCTTGAACTTGGGGGAGTTCTCAACCTTCACGAGAAGCTCATCCGTAACTGATTTGCCGAGATTAATCACGTTCCCTACATTAAAGTTCATGAGGTCCTTGAAATTGATAACCAGGCTGCCGACCTCGACCGTTACATTTAGGCTTGTGTCCATGAGATTGCTCTTCATTACCTGAGCCCACCTCTGGTCCGTTTCAAACTTGTTGCCATGTATCCCGGAGTAAAGTTTTTCCTTTACCGGCTCCACCATGGAATAAGGAACGCAAAAGAACATCTTGCCGGCAAAATCCTCTATCTCGATCAGCACCTCCACATTGATAACGATCTCTGACGGAGTAACGATAGTGACAAACTGGGGATTTATCTCGGAGCTGACATAGTCAGGATGCAAGGAGGCTATCCCACTCCAAGCAACACCCATGTCCTTTAATGCGAGTTTCACAACCTTCTGAATCACCCGCTGCTCGATCGGCGTAAAGGCCCTTCCCTCTGATTTTATATGCTTTGCATTGGCCCCCCCGAAGAAAAATTCAATGAGAGCAAAGACAAGCGGCGCTTCTAACACAAGCAGCGAATATCCTTTCAGTGGTTCCATGGTGAATACGTTAATGCTTGATGGCACGGGTATCGTTTTTATGAAATCCCCGAACTTTATCACTTCTACTGACTGTATGCTGATATCGATGAACTTCATGAGCAGGGAAGACACAGAACTCCTGAACAGCCTTGCAAAACTCTCATTTGCCACTTCCAGACCAGGCATACGGCCACGGATAATACGCTCCTGATTTGCAAAGTCATAAGATCTGATACCGCCGACGATCTTGTCGCGGGCTTCTTCGGTGTCTATTTCTCCGGACGCAACTCCCTTGAGCAAGGCATCGACTTCATCCTGTGAAAGTATCTTATCGCTCATTGCATTACGAACTCAGTAAAATAAAGGTTTTTAAAAGCATCTTTTTCCATCCCCATTAACTGGTTGGCCCTGAAGAGGATCTCATCCTTTAACTGAAATTTTCCTTCAGGACTTGAGATCGAGCTGAGCGACTTGCTGCTGACAAGAGTAATAATGGTATCGCGCAATTGCGGGGTTTTGTTCTTGACTGTCTCTTCCAGTTTCGGTTCATTTATCTCAAGCTGGATGGTAACCTTGAGATACCTGCCGTGGTCCGACAGGTTCAGAACAAATGGGTCGAGGGCAACAATCGATGTCTTCTCGATCTTTTCTTCCTTAAGCTCAGCACTGTTGCTGCTCCCTTTACTGGCCAATATCTTATATCCGGCAAATCCCCCTGCCCCAAGCACAAGGGATGCAGCAACGATTATGATAAGCAGTTTTATATTTCCTTTCTTCTTTTTCGTATCTTCTTCCGGTTTTTCAACCTGAAGTTCGTCTTTTTCTTCTGCCATTATTATCAGCCCTCCATATTCATGGTTATTTCAAAAAACACGACTCATAACTTTCCCTCTATGAAACAAATACCATGCCAGTTATAACATCCTGTTAAATCAAGATTTACATAATAACTTTAATGTCAAAATAATGACCTTCATCGACAGATTTCGGATACCTCTCGGAGAAACCGTATTTTCCATTTTATGTATTTCACTAAAGATATCCATGCATGTTCCGAAATTATTCAGTAGCTTGTCAGGGGCATCATACCCTCTTGCAGGTTTACGTACTAAACAGTCGAAGGAGAGAACGTATGAGCAGTGAGATCAATCTTAAAGAAATAGACCTGGCAGGATTTGAAGAAAAAGTCTATGTGATCGCAGATGAAGTGCTTAACATACTTAAGGAATTATCCAGGGAAAACAAAAAACAGATTAACAGCAAACTGATAGCTGAAAAGATGTTCCTGAACGAGTCGGTAAAAAGCACTTTTATTAATGCAAACGGCGTTTCGTCTTCAAAGGAAATTAATTCTCTTAAAGAAATGTCCCATACGATCCTGGATAAGTTCTCAGAACTTGTTCCATCTCATATGACCGAAAATCTCGGGGAACTTAGAGAAATATTCAATAATGAAAATACCATAAAAAGCGCAAAAGACTGGCTGGACTCACCGATCAATGTTATCAAGAAATACATTGATTCCCTGTCAAGCCGGAATAAAGAACTCGAAGATTTCCTGAAACAGACAATGCAGAGTCTTGTGACTATCGAAAATCCCATCACAAGTGAGTTGTCATCTCAGCAAAGTAAATTCAGGGAGGACATGGAATTCCATGACAGCATATCTAACTATATGGATTTAATGAAAGAAGAATGCAATATTTCCACAGACATTGACTCCCTTAAAAGAGCCTTTCTGAGCAGAATAGAAAATATTCATAAAGGCATTGAAATAAAGAGAGAGCAGGACATGGTGAGGTTAAAAGAAACGGAAAAAACTATTGAGGAAATGAAAAAGCGGATGGATGAAATCAAACGCGAAGCAGATGAAATAAGAAGAAAGTCGCAGGAAGTTGAGCTCGCAACATATTGCGATGCCCTTACCGGCATTCATAATCGGAAGGCGTATGATGAAAGAATAGCAGAAACTCTGGCCCATGTGCAGCGGTATAAAATCCCGGCTTCCCTGATGATCTGCGATATCGATTTTTTCAAGAAGATAAATGATACCTTCGGCCATAAAGTCGGGGACCTGGCACTGAAAAAACTTGCGGAGCTTCTGAAAGAACGTCTTAGGAAAAATGATTTTATTGCAAGGTACGGTGGAGAGGAGTTTGCAATTATCCTTCCGCATACGGACTTGAATGGAGCGATCATAGCTGGCGAAGGGATCAGGGCCTATATTGCGAAATCGGTCTTTTCATATAAAAGCCAGAAAATCCCCCTTACCATCAGCGTCGGCATCAGTTTTTTCAGAAAAGAAGACACTATCGATACCATTTTTGAAAGGGCTGATCAGGCACTTTATGCTGCCAAAAAGTCAGGGAGAAACCAGATAAAATCCGAAAATGATATCGTTTCAGCCTCCCCGTCAGAGTGACTGAAGTTTAAGCCGAATACAGCATCCCCGGTTCTTTGCATAATTCCGAACAAAAGAAAACCATTTCTTAAGTAACGATGCTAAAGGAATAATAAGTAAGTTCCGATAATGATGCATAAGATATAAGGGACTATCGTGATTTTTAAAGTGAATATGTTCTTTTAATTGAGGTAAAGAGATGCATAAGGCAACACTTGAAAGGCTGATAAAAGAACTTACCCATTCCGATCCTTCGGGAAGGCGCTGCGCTGCGGAAGCGCTTTCCGAAGGTGATGAACGTGCTGTTTTCCCTTTACTGAAGGCATTACACGACAGCAATTTAGGAGTGCAGGATGCCGCAATAAAGTCTCTTATGCGCATGAAAAACGAGACGACAGCGTATATGGTTATCCCCCTTCTCAGAGAAGATGTGTTTCTCAGGAATACAGCTTTGATCATCCTTAGGGAAATGGGAACCATTGCCATTCCGCTCATCCGAGCACTTCTGAACGATAAAGATGATGATGTCAGAAAATTCGCTATTGACCTCATTTATGACATTAATTATTGCGATTATCCCGACAAACTGCTTGAAATACTCATGAACGATCCTAATGCAAATGTACGTGCGTCTGCAGCGAAGACTCTGGGAAAACTGAACTTAAAGGAAGCAGTGCCATACCTTATCAAAGCTCTTAATGATGAAGAGTGGGTTTGTTTCTCCGCGCTCGAAGCGCTAACCGTGCTCAAAGACAACAGTGCAATCGCCCCTATCCTTGCATTGTCAGCGAGTCCTTCAGAAGCAATAAGGCTCGCAATGCTTGAAACTCTAGGCAAGATAGGCTCTCAGGACATCCAGAAATTTTTAGCAGAACATGTATCAAAATCCAGCGGCCTCGAAAAACGGGCTGCCATTATAAGCCTTGTACAGTTAGGTATGATTCCTCCCTCAATGGACATCTTTGATGAACTTATCGATATGCTGATAACCAGTGACTGGGACGATAAGTATGTGGCTATCAAGGGACTGCTTATTCTCAGAGATGAACGAGCTATTTACCATATGATAGATGTTGCCGGATCGATCGATTATTCAGCACCTGACAGACACGAAAAAATCCAGTTTATCAGAGAAGCTGTAAGCAGCTTCGGGTGCAACAGATATCTATGTTCAATTCTTGACGATAATACAATGAGGTACAGAGGGAAGTCACTCGCTATTGAAATAGCAGGTGATTTAAAGTGTCACTCAGTGGTTGACTCTCTTATAAAGCTTATAAAAAGCAATTCCAGAGACATAAGAAGGTCAAGCGTAGAATCGCTCGGAAAAATAGACAGCGGAAAGGCTCGCGATTACCTGTTTGAGGCAATCAGGGACCACGACAGCCACGTCAGGAAGTCTGCCGTTATAGCCCTTGGGAAGATATGTGAAATGTCTGCATTTGAACCTCTCATGAAATTGCTCAACAAAGAAGTTTACTACGATGTTATCGATGAGATCATAAAATCGCTCCTTCAAATAAATGCGACTCTTTTTTTATCGCGTATCGGAGAATTGAACGATCAGATACGTAAAGTTGCAGCCAGACATGCACCGCTGTGTAACCCGGAGAGTTCATGCTGAACATATTGCTCGCTGATTCAACATTCAATGAACTGCGGAATTATATTTATGAAAAATGCGGCATC
The DNA here is from genome assembly GCA_003599425.1 of Nitrospiraceae bacterium. GTDB lineage: Bacteria > Nitrospirota > Thermodesulfovibrionia > UBA6902 > UBA6902 > SURF-23. The sequence continues at coordinate 45,630 of QZKC01000068.1, forward strand.
TATATAACGGACACAAAGAAATATCTTGTCGAGAACAGGCTTTCAAGGATCCTGCAGGAAAAGAACCTGAACAATTTTGAAGAATATCTGAAACTTCTGAAATACAGTACGAACGGCAATGAGCTCAGCAGGCTCTTTGATGCGGTCACAACAAATGAAACGTATTTCTTCAGGGAACCGGACCAACTGCATGTTTTTCAGAACGAGATAATACCGAGGATCATCAGCCAGAAAAGAAATCCCCAGCAGTTAAAGATATGGTCTGCAGCATGCTCTTCCGGAGAAGAACCATATACGCTTTCAATGATGCTCCACGAAAAAGGGTACCATGCTAAGCAATTTGAAATATACGGCTCGGATATCAGTGAAACTGTGCTGCAATCAGCAAAAAGAGCTGTCTACAACTCATATTCAGTAAGAAACGTTCCTGTAGCATATGCCAGAAAATACTTTTCATGCACAGGACAAACATACGCTCTCGATGAATCCATTAAAAATAGCGTCAAATTCATGAAGATAAACCTCATTGATGATAAGAACACGAGACTGCTGCGCAATTCAGATATAATCTTCTGTCGCAATGTACTCATTTATTTTGACGTTAAATCCAAACAGAAGGTTGCATCGCTCCTGTACGACTGTTTAAATCCAGGAGGATATCTCTTAATAGGGGCCTCGGAAAGTCTCCATAATATCACAAGAGCTTTCAGGCCTAATATTTTAAATAAAGTGATCGCTTATCAGAAGGTTTGAAATGATACTGATAATTTTTACATATGGAATGTGTTTCGGGGGGATATTATGATAATTATGATCGTTGATGATTGCCAGACAACGAGGAAATTACTGGGCCATTATCTGAAATCGAGGGGATACAATGTAGTGTTCGCAGAAAACGGTCTTGATGCCCTTGAAAAGCTCGTAAGTGAAAAAGTAAACCTTATCATGACAGACCTTAATATGCCGTATATGGATGGCATGGAGCTGATAAAAGCGCTGAAAACTGATCCGAGCCTGTCAGCAATACCGATCTTGATGGTAACTACTGAAAACGATGCGTCAGAGAAAGAAAAAGCCATGCATTTCGGAGCAGACGGTTACCTGGTCAAACCCGTTACCGGAGACGCAATAGCTGAGAACATCAAATCAATTTTAAAACACATGTTTGTTCAAGGAGGTTAGTATGCCGGACTTAAAGATGAAAATCCTTGTTGTCGATGATTTTTCAACAATGAGAAGAATAGTGAAAAATCTTCTCAGACAACTTGGATATGAAAATATTGAGGAAGCCGAGGATGGTGCCCAGGCGTATTTAAAGCTGAAAAACGGCGGCTACGGGTTTGTCGTAAGCGACTGGAACATGCCTAACATGGACGGGCTGGAACTTTTGAAGAAAGTTCGAAGCGATGCGGAATTGAAAGATATTCCAATGCTGATGGTGACCGCCGAAGCAGAAAAAGAAAAAGTCATAACCGCCATACAGGCTGGTGTGAATAATTATGTTGTGAAGCCTTTCACAGGAGAGATATTAAAAGAGAAGATGGACAAAATATTTGAAAGACTGCAGGCACAGAAATAATTATATAAATAATACTGCATGGAGATTGAATTATGAACGATGAAATGGAAGAAATAATTCTGGAATTTATTACGGAGGCAGAAGAATCCCTCGACAAAATCGAGCCTCGTTTTGTTGAGCTTGAGCAGAAAGGTGAGGATTCAGAGCTTCTCAATAATATTTTCAGATCCATGCATACTATCAAGGGGGCAGCAGGGTTTCTCGGTTTTCAATCGATTGTGGATGTGGCGCATGCAGCAGAGAATATCATGAAGAGACTCCGGGACGGTGAGATAGCTCTCTCAAAGCCTCTCATGGATGCTATTCTCAAAGCTATAGACATGCTCAGACTTCTTCTCGGACATCTGAAGGAAAAAGACGGCATTGAAGAAAACGTCTCCCCCCTGGTGCAGGAACTGAATATCGCTTTAAAGTCCGCAACGCCCAAAACAGGGAATGCCGCTCAAAATAAAGAACAGGTTGTCCCTTCCTCTCAAGCGCCAGAAGATTTCCCAAAACCCGCAAACGTGGTTCAGTCCACTAATTTGCAACAGCCTTCTGAACCAACGGATATCCCTGTTAATTCGTCGAAAACAATCATTACTTCAAAGCCTGATGAGACGCCTGTACAACCCAAGCAACATGGCGCCATACAACATCCTGTAAAAGTATGCGCAGATTCCTCTATGCAGCCAAATGGTTCAGGGGAAAATGATCAGAAATCCAATGAAACACAGCAGCCATCCAAAGATACATCTCAAAAAGCACAGAATTTAAGAGTAGATGTTAACAGGATAGACAAGGTTATGGACCTCGCCGGTGAAGTAGTTCTGGTAAGAAACAGGCTCCTGAATATATCCAACTACTTTGATTTTAAATACACTGACGATCCCATGACGGAGATCCTGATGGAATCAGTCTCCTTTCTGGACCGAATCACCTCTGATATGCAGCTTGCTGTAATGAAAATGCGTATGCAGCCCATTCAGAAAGTATTCAGTAAGTTCCCGAGACTTGTACGGGATATTTCAGCGTCAGTCAATAAGGACGTGGAGTTGCAGATATTCGGAGAAGGCACGGAGGTTGACAAGACTGTAATAGAAAACATCGGGGATCCAATGACCCATATTTTGAGAAACTCTATTGACCATGGTATTGAATCAACTGAGGAGCGGATAGCCAAAGGCAAATCGCCCAAAGGCAAGATAGTGGTCAATACGTATCAAAAAGGGACCCAGATAGTTATTGAAATCTCAGATGACGGAAAAGGTATGGATGTGGACAAGCTGAAGAGAAAAGCAATAGATAAGGGCATCCTGTCTGAAGATGAAGCACAGAAGATGTCATATGAAGATGCCATAGACATCATATTCATGCCGGGTTTCTCCACCAAGGAAATTGCTACAGAACTCAGCGGGCGAGGGGTAGGAATGGATGTCGTTAAAACCAATATATCGCTCTTAAACGGTTATGTCGAGGTGTCAACAGAAAAAAATGTAGGAACAACATTTAAAATCAGCATACCTCTGACCCTGGCCATAATTCAGGCTCTTATGGTTGAAGTTGATGGCGCCAAATATGCCATACCTCTTTCACCCATAGAAGAAACTCTGAAGGTTGCAAAAAAAGATATCACCAATATCACCGGTCAAAATGTCATTGTCATCCGTGACAAGGTGTGCCCTCTTTTTGAGCTCAACAGTATCCTTGGCATAGACTCCAACGGTCATGGAAGTTCCGATGATGCTGAATATAAATATGTCATTGTTATAACTATGGGAGACAAAAAATTCTGTTTAGCCATTGACAAGCTTGTAGGCCAGGAAGAGGTTGTTATCAAGGCCCTGAACGGGCTGGACACGACAACTTCTTATGTCCTTGGCGCGACAATAACTGGCGACGGAAAGGTTGTTTTCATTCTTGATGTTGCCGGCATGTCTAGAAATCTGCTTGGACTGGCAAAAGTTTAGAAATAATATGAGACATCTGTATATACATATATTCTCTTGTCTTACAGACTCAGGAGATAACACATGAAATCGGTGTTTGCACGCAGCGGCAATTTAAATTTGCCAATCAGAAAGAAATTGTTAATCGGCATTATACCCTTTTCCCTGCTTCTCACGCTTATCACCATCGGTACTTTTTTCTACAATTTAAACGTAATGCGCCTTACTGATATGTACCCCGAGATAGCACGATGCAGCATGCTGCATGATCAGGTCAAAGAGTTAAGTCAAATTCTCAGCAGTTCCCAACCCGGCAGAGATAAACTGAGCAAAGTAAAAAATATATATAAAAATAAGCCGGATTTACTGTCAAAGCTCAACAGCTTCGAACACGACGACAAGGAATTAGATGAAATGGAAGATCTTTTCTTTAATTACCTCGACAAAGGCAATGCAATTTCATCCGGATCATCCGAAGAGTCAATACACTCCAGTATTACTGAACTTACCAGCCTGACCGATACTCTGGTAAACAGACTATATAAGCATTATGATGAAGAACACAAGGGATTAATTATCAATATTGGGGAAGTACGAGATTCTGCTACAGGCTCAAGGGTCTTTATTTTATTGATGACTATTTTGACAGTGATAATAGTAATTGTAGCGATTTACCTCACAAACAGGGATTATGGATACTCCATCAGCAGGATCATAGATACTGCTCAATCAATCAGCAACGGACATCTCTATCTACCTGAGATCAAAGTCAAAACACATGATGAGATCGAAAAACTCGTTGATTCAATAAACGTGATGAAGAATGGACTTAACCAAATGATCGGCAATATAAAGGAGTTATCTGGCAGGATATATAACGTATCGGACAATCTAATGTCATCTTCCGAGATAATAAGCAAAGACACTAAAGAACAGGTTATCAATACAGGTAAAGTTGCTAATGCGGTTGAAATGATGAGTGTCGTCGTATTTGATGTAACGCAAAACTCAAGCATAGCCGCTGAATCCGCAAAGGAAGCCGCTGATCTTGCCAGAAAAGGCAGTGAAGTCGTCACTGAGACAATATACGGGATGAACCGAATATCTGATACTGTCAATCAATCAGCTCATACAATAGAAGTGCTCGGCAAGAGATCAGAGCAAATCGGTGAAATAATCAAAGTTATCAATGATATCGCAAATCAGACAAATCTTCTCGCATTGAATGCAGCAATTGAGGCGGCCCGTGCAGGGGAGCAGGGAAGAGGTTTTGCCGTAGTTGCGGACGAAGTCAGAAAACTTGCGGAAAGGACTACAGCAGCGACTAATGAAATAGGTGAAATGATCAAAAGCATTCAGATCGAAACCAGTAATGCGGTTTCAGCAATGCATTCTGCCACAAAAGAGGTTGAGAGTGGGGTCAACCTTTCCAATCAGGCCGATTCGTCACTGAAGCAAATAGTGACATCGGTAAGAAGTGTGACTGAGATGATACAAAGTATAGCAGTTGCTGCCAGGCAGCAAGGCTCAACTGGTGAAGATGTATCATCCACTCTGCAGGAAATAGCGAATGAAAACACTCAGACCGCGGATGAAGCAAGTAAATATCTTGAAACAACACAGCAATTGAGACTCATTTCACAGGAATTAACAGGCTTAGTCAGTAAATTCAAAATTCAATCTGCTGATCACAATACTATTGCCAATGAAAAGAGGAGGTATACGTGCAACAGTACATCGGCTTTAATTTAAATAAAAATGAATATATGATCCCAATATTAAAGGTGCGGGAGATCATCACCATGCCGTCAATTACAGTTTTACCGCATCTGCCTTCATATATAAGAGGAATAACGAACCTCAGGGGAACCGTTATCCCGATTGTAAATCTTAAATGCCTGCTCAGTTCAGAAAGCAATAAAGAAACAGGAAAAACAGTAATAGTAATTTCCGCTGGAAAGTTAACCTACGGGATAATAATAGACGGAATAACCGGTGTTGTGAAGGTAGATGAATCAAATATCGAGCTTCCAGAGAAGATCATCAGCAGTACCATGGACATTCTTGAAGGAGTGGCAAAGCTCGATAACAGGCTTATAGTTCTGCTGAATACACAAAAAATTCTTCCTATAGACGACATGAGTTTACTTGAAGAAACCATCGTCAATGTAAACAGTCTCGGTGACGGAAATGACATCGAGGTGATCAAAGAGATTGACACAATTGGAGGTAAAGTCACGATAAAAGAAATGCGCCATGCTCAGGATTTCTTCAGCAGCAAGTTTGAAAAAGGCGACCCCAAGCACGTAATATTTGAGCTTATGCTGAAATTTATGGACGCCGTAGCGTCAAATGACTATCAAAAAATAGATGTCATTGTCGAACAATTGATAAGGGCAACAGACAGTGATATCTTCAAGGAAATAGGGAAAATAACCAGGAAACTGCACGATTCCCTCGAAGAATTCAAGGGCGCCATCAACAACGGCCTGCAAAGGATCACTGAAAACGACGTCCCAAATGCAGTTGATAATCTCCAGTTCGTAATAAGAAAAACCGAAGATGCGGCAAATAAAACAATGGGTATTGTTGAGAGATACTTTGAAGAATCTAATGATTTCGCAAAACATCTGGGATCAATAAAGGGATATGAGGAATCAGTCGGTTATATGAGAACGTTTAAAGATTCACTGGATAATGACATGACCATGATCCTTACCGCCCAGCAGTTTCAGGACATCACAGGGCAAACCATTAAAAAAGTCATTGATCTTGTAAACAATGTGGAAGTTGAGCTTTTAAGATTAATAACAAAATTCGGCATGTTGATAAAAACCGATTCCGAAAAGGTTGCAGTTGGGGTCGGCACAAGGCACAATACAGAAGGCACAACAGCAGATAAATCTGCGGAAAAGATTTCACAGTCTGATGTCGAGTCGCTGCTGAATGAGTTTGGCTTTTAATTTATTTATTAAACTCGTCTTTCTATAAGCTGCTTCAATAAGAGAAGCTTTAGAAGAGACATATATAAGGAGAAAACAATATGGAACATACCATGGTAAATGATCAGGTCCTTCAACTTGTCACATTCACACTTGAAAAAGAAGAATACGCTGTCAATATCCTGAATGTCCAGGAGATAAACAGGATAAACGAGATCACACGGGTACCCAATGCCCCCGACTATGTGGAAGGGGTTATCAATCTGAGGGGTAAAGTAATCCCGGTAATCAATCTCAGAAAGAAATTTGGCCTCTACAACAAAGAAACCGACGAATCTTCCAGGGTTATCATAATGGATATAATGGGAGTGACCTACGGCCTCATAGTGGATTCAGTTTCTGAGGTACTGAGGATTCCCTCAGATATTGTTGAACCCCCTCCTCCTATGGCATCAAGCATGACGAGCATGTACATAAAAGGTATAGCAAAACTTGAGAACAGACTCATTATATTTGTCGATATCGACAAGCTGCTGGGACAATTAGAATAAGCATGATGCTTTATCTGAGAATAAGGACCAGAATATGGTAAAGGTTTTGATTGTCGACGATTCTGCATTTATGCGTAATGCCCTCACCAGCATGATATCTGCTGACCCTGAAATTCAGGTCATCGGTGTTGCCCGTGACGGTATAGAAGCTGTTGAAAAAGTCTCTCAATTAAAACCCGATATCGTGACACTTGATGTGGAAATGCCGAGAATGAACGGGATCGAGGCCTTGAGGCAGATCATGCATAATAACCCTGTTCCTGTTCTCATGGTCAGTTCCCTCACTACAGAAGGAGCCAAGGTCACACTTGAGGCCCTTGATATCGGAGCTGTCGATTTTATTCCAAAAAATCTTTCAGATCTTTCCATCAACATTGTAAAGATCAAAGAAGACCTGATAGAGAAGATAAAGAAGATCGGCAGGAAGGGTCTTCCAGTATTCAGGAAAACACCATCTGCCAAAAGCCTTCAGATACCGAAAGCATCTATTGATGCTGCTCACAGAAGAGTTCATATTGTTGCAATAGGTTCATCCACAGGAGGCCCCAAGGCGCTGCAGAATATTATTACCAAATTGCCTAAAGATTTCCCGGTTCCCATTCTTATTGCCCAGCATATGCCGCCGAATTTCACCGGCCCTTTTGCTGAAAGGCTGAACCAGCTAAGCTCCATAACAGTTAAAGAAGCTGAAAACGGTGAGACCGTCAAGAAGGGAGTTGTCTATATAGCTCCGGGTAAAGGACATATGCGGATTGTCCGGAAAAAAATCACGGAAACGACAATATCAATATCAGAAAGCAGGGAAAATTATATTTACAGGCCTTCCGTTGATGCACTTATTCTCTCAATTGTAGAAAACTTTTCCGGTCATGTTCTTGGCGTAATCCTGACCGGGCTCGGTAATGATGGCCTGACTGGGATGAAAGAAATCAAAAATAATGGCGGCAGAACCATAGCCGAAAGCGAAAATTCATGTGTTGTATACGGAATGCCCAAGGCAGTAGTGGATGCAGGTCTCGCCGATAAAATCGTGTCTGTCGAAGAAGTGGCGGGTGAGATAATTAACTCGGTATAGTCTCTTTATTTTGTAACACTTTGTTTCAAAAGGGCGAGGTTACACCTCGCCCTTTTTGTTACAATGTCATTCATTCACTTCTTCACTTATCTCTTCAGATTGACCAGTTCCGCCATGAGCTCATCTGACGTCGAGACAATTCGCGAATTCGCCTGAAAGCCTCTCTGGGAGATAATCATTTTTACAAATTCCTCTGCAAGGTCGACGTTGCTCAGCTCAAGGGTGTTTGAGAGTATCTGTCCGGTGCCAGATGTGCCTGGAACACTGATGACCGGCTGTCCTGAATTAGTAGACTCAGCAAAGAGATTCCTTCCCATCTTTGTAAGCTCTGTCGGTGCAATAAACTTTGCAAGCGCAACCTGCCCTACAGCTCTCGTTTGCCCGTTTGTAAAGATACCGGTCATTGTGCCGTCCTGATCAATTGTTATACTTCTTAAAGACCCTGATGAGTAACCATCCTGGCTCTGGAATATGGTCGCAGAAGCAGAACCGAACTGAGTGGCGCCATCCAATCCTGTTCCTCCTTCTGTGATCGATGTTCCAAATTCAAAATTTATAGCCTGACCGGCTGCAGCGCCCCCGGTAAAATCAAACCCTCCAGAGGCAAGCGGATAAGTGATCGCACTTTCTGTATCCAAAGCCCCGTTATTGTCGAAATCAAGTGTACCCTGCGCCTGCACTTCAGTAGATCCACTTAAAGAATCTGATGCGTTCACGGCTGCAAACCACTCCCATGTATTTCCTGTTGCCGTCTCAGCATCTTTCCTGAAATATATATTCACTACATGTCCGTTCCCGAGTGAGTCATAAACAGTGATCGAGCTCGAGAAATTAGAGGTATTGTTTGGATCATTTATATCGAATGCCCCGGGTATTGATGCCCGTGAATCAAGGTTAGCAGATATTGACACATCAGCGGTAGCATTCGGCGAACTGTTCAATGTTGAGAGATTGATATCACCAAGGCCGGCTGAGGTGCCCGATGCAGAGAAAAGGTACCCCTGCAGGCGCATAGCATTGGGATTTACAATGTATCCCTCCTTGTCAAGAGTGAACTGACCGGCCCTTGTGTAAAAGGTTCCGCTTGCATCACTGACGATAAATAAACCATCTCCGTCAACTGCCATATCGAGGACATTTGCCGTATTCTCAAATGATCCCTGAGTGAAGGTCGGTGTAACGGCGCTTACTGACACACCTCTTCCAACCTGCGACGTTCCCATCGACTGGCTCAGGATATCACCAAAAGATGCCCTGCTTGATTTAAAGGCAGTCGTGTTCATATTTGCGACATTGTCACCGATGACCGAGAGCGCGGTTCCATTTGCATTCATTCCGCTTACCGCTGTAAATAATGAAGTTAACATATTCTACCTCCTTTTCCAGCCAACGCCTCAAAGGCGCCGTCTATTTATTGTTTATTGTATTGACTGAATTTCACTTAAATGAATATTCCTGCCGTCATTTAAGACCAGGTACGTATTACCGTCCCTGAAAGTTACATTCGTAACGATCCCTGATGAACTGGTCAGTGCTGCAACAGCATTGCCTGATGCATCCTGCGCTTTAATTTCATACGTGTAAGTCCCTTCAGGCATCTGATTCCCGAGACTGTCCTTACCGTCCCACAGAAATGTGTTCTCTCCTCCAGCCTGACTCCCAGCTTCTTTTGAGGCTGCAAGTTTACCTGCTCCATCGTAAATCATTATCTTCACTGTAGAGGCATCTCTCGAAAGTATGTAATTGATGTCTGCCTTATCCTTGAGATAGGCGGTATCCCCAGTAGCTTTCACTGTCCTTCCGATCAGGTTTGACATCGATGCATTCTGCATGGAATGCTGAAATGCAAGAACATCGTCCAATGTGCTTTTGATATTGCCGAGTTGTTCAAGAGAGCTGAACTCTGTAAGTTGTGATGTAAACTGCATGCTGTCCATAGGATTTAACGGGTCCTGATAACTTAACTGTTTGAGGAGGAGTCTCATGAAATCCTCTTTCCCGAGGGTCTTTCCTGCAATATTCTGAATTTGACTGCCATTAGTTACATTTGATACTTCCATGCCTGCTCCTTTCTTAATTAAATTATGCGAATATATTTATAAGTCCAAGACCTTTTGGCGCCTGTTTCTTTTCCTCTGTCCTAAGAATTTCTTTTTCAAAATCCTTATTATTTCCCTGGGCAACCCCATATCCATCATTGTTTTTCCTTTCCTTGAAGCCTACTGAGAATCCGGAGACATTCAGCCCTTCTTTCATTAAAGCATCCATGATGTACTGAACATTATCCTGAATAAGTTCCCGTGCTCCCTTATCTGAAGCATTTATGTGCACATTGATCAACCCTTTTTCAATACTCAGATTGATATCAAGCTTTCCCAATGCATCATGCTCAACTGATACGCCCAGCTTGCTGTTTCCTTTTATCACATACACGATACTATCCAGCACCTGTGTAAAACCGGCAGGTCTCTCTACATACCGCGATATTATTTCTCCCCCTGCTTTACTGTTTCCAAAAGCAATATGTGATTGATCCATTGAGCCTGTTTTATCAGATGTCATGTCCAGGCTTGGCTCTTTGGCTAATTTGTCTTGCACATTAACGAATTCATTTGTATTATGCGGCTCTTTCAGTATCTCGGGCATCATATTATTTTGTGTTTCTTTTGATACATCATTGCACTTCGCAATATCTGAATGAACTGTGTTCTTTTGTGCATAGACTATTCTTGTTTGATGTTGACCTTTGTTATCAGCATATTCAGACGTTTCAGTTTCAATCATAGAACTTATGGGTTCAGCACTGCTCATTTCATTATGCTTTGCTGCAAGAGGAAGTTCCTCTGCCAATAATTTCTTTTGTGCTTCGTTCTGAAGATAAGGGATGGTGGCCTGGTTTGCATTAGTGCTCTCAGGGGCTTTTGACAGAATGCTGTTTTGCTGTGAACTTCCCGACGGCACAGCATCCTGAAATAAGCATGCGTTGACAGTTGGGTTTGCTGGATCAACGGGAACATCATCTCCCATATTTTCAGCAGCAATGTTCTGTAACGCATTCAACAATACGTTAGACAACAGGGCCTCAACAGGTGTGTGTGAATCAGCAGCATTTTCCGTCTGCACAGGCGATTCATCAGCAGTTTCGTTATTAATATCCTCACTTTTAATATTTACAATTTTCCCCAGATGACTTTCTGATTCATTAGATATTTTCTCTGTCTCTTTAAGGTCCTTGCTGCCACTTGCTAAATGCATCTCTGTCAACAAATAATTGTCGGTGCCACTTGATATCAGTTCATAGTCCTCATTGCTGCTGACTAAATGCTGCTTTATGGCTAATGTGCCTTCTTCCACTTGTTTATGTTCAAGTGCACTGATTATATTGTTCTGTAAGTCATCCATATTTGCTGCCGGTTTGCTGCTTAAAAGCTTTGTCAATATGTCTCTTGTTACTGATCCGTTTTCTTCCTGAACGTTTTGGCCTGTATTTTGACCCTGCTCTTGATTTGCCCTGTTCATTGAGTAATTGTATATTTGCTGATTCATGAGGACACTGAATTGAGAATTATCAGTTTGTGAAATGCTTGCAGACAGGTTCGTATTGACAGGTGTTGTATCAATGCCTTGAACCATGTTTATATCAGGCATATTAACCACTGGCATTTCCATGCCGGGACAGAAAGCAATAGCTATGCCAATCAGGTGAAGTGTAACAACCACTTGATTTTATTTAATTGTTGAAGCGCTATTTATATGGAGGGGGAAAAATTACAGAAAATTTTTCAGGGAAAGGAAAGATTTGCCAGCTTGTAGGTTAGCAACAGTGCTAGTACAAAAGGCGAGAGTAAATCTCCTCGCCTTTTGTACTAGACAAAAAATTATATACTACTATTGGTTCTTCTCATCCCTGTTGTTGATCTCGTCACCTAAGTCTTTCGCATTTTCCAGGTTGGCATTAGCCAGGATCGAATTTTTGATTTCGTTCAAGGCATTTCCTACGGTGGAACCTGTTCCGTAGCCCGGGTTGAGATACTGTAATATCTGTAGTTCGCCAGCAGTCAGTACTGTTGATTCCGGAAGGCTTGAAGCCACATTAAGACATAATGCAGCATATTGCTGTTTAGCCTTTTGAAGCATGGTCTTTTTACCTTGCATGGATAAGTAATAGTTCAGGTCATTGGTTGAAGTAAATACCCCACCACATTTTATGACAGCAGCATCAATAAATGAATTCCTTTCTTCATCATGTGTCTTCCAAAAACCCATACTCCGCGCACCGCTTGGAGCGTTGACAGTAGGAGGCGTGCCGTCAATCAGTCCTGTAAATATGTTTGATGTGCTGTCATTTTTGAAGTCTCCGCTGACCATTTGAAGTATCATCTTCATGCCAAGTGTTGCATTTGTTCCTATGACACTTCTCAGTTCATCTATATATTGTGAAGGATGACCAGTATCTGTGTTTAAAACGACATTAGTTAGATTCAAGGTCCCAGAATTATTAATATCAAGGGCAGGGTTCAAATACCACTTTAATCCATCGGTTACAAACACTATGTTTGATAAAGTAGCAGAGAAATAGTTGAATGACCCGTCACTTATCGTAATGACTGCATCAGAGAAAGTAGAGTCTCCTGTCCTTGTAGCGCCACTGATAATTACGGATTTACCGATTGCAGTTTCGGTAGCACCGTTATCAGTAGTTGATGTTCCATTAATATAGTTGATATTGGATATTACAGCGCTTACAAGGATCAAAGAGCCGGTACTCGTTTCTGTAGTCGCTGTTGTCTGCGCATTCCCAGAAAAATTTGCTGTGGGCAAGCCGATTACTGCAAAGGCACTTCCAAAGCTTAACAAAAGCAAGAATAGAACTGCCACCTGAACATAAAAATATTTTTTCATTTTTTTATCTCCCCTCTCCTGTAATATATCGTCGTATATACCTTGATGTCTTTCTTACTGAAACTGTTACAATTAACTTATGACCTTTTCCTTTTCCTGAAACGATTTACGGCTAACATGGCACCGCCTGTAATGAAAAGAACTGTACTTACAGGTTCTGGAGTAACAGCGATTTTGCCCTGAATACTACCGGAAGCATCATTTGAGAACGCATAACCACCCCCATTGACCCCGGAATTAAAAGAAAAATCCATACCAAGATTTATCTTGCTGCCTGAATTATACATCGTTTGTAACTCCTGAATATATCTTGATCCGTTTGCATTAAAAGAAACATTTGTAAGATTTGATATGGTGTGGTCCCATAAAGGATTTAATTGGGTTCCAAATAAATTATCAGTAATTATAAAATTATTGAGTTGTGCAGTAAGATAAGTTGTTCCACCATTTGCAATAGTAAAAAGAACAGAACCAGTTCCTCCGGAAGTACTTCCGAATTGCAAATTATTTGAATAGGCGCTGTTATAGAGATTGGCGATTGAAATTACTGCACCTGTAACTGGATCAATCCCTTCCCCAACGTAGCTTCCATCCATATAATTAACGCCTGTTATATTCCAACCACTAAATGTAAGCTTATATTTATTCGCAGTCGATCCCCCAACGCCATCATTATAAGAAAAACTTGCAGCATAATCCAGATATGGCAGATATGGGTACTCAGCTATTGCGTTTTTTGAAAAAAAGAAGGCGATAAAAAACAGGATAAAAAACAATAATTTTTTTGGGCCCACCTTCATAGATGCCTCCCGTAATTTAATTGAATATTTTTATTACTGTTAAAATTTAAATTAATATTTATTTAATGATAGTAAAATCTTATTACTTTCAATAACAATCTGTCAATAAATTTTTCGATCCCTTATAGGGGATATAAATATTTTAAATTTGCGCACTTGCGCAAATAATGCGTGGCTCCTCATCGCTGAATCAATGGACCCAAGGGTCATCGCATCATATATAACAGCATAAGGTTACTGACATAAACCAGTAATATCCCTATGGAATCCCATGCCAGGAACAATTTCTTTTTCTCGACACGGTATGTGAGGCCGATAATAGCGATCGCTGTCATGGCAATTGCGGACAGCGCTGAAATAGCATGATGCGGATTTACATGAGAGAGAATAGGCCCTTTCAAAAAGAAGAAATCATCAATGGCAAGGATGAAGATGTTAAAGATGTTGCTGCCGAACAGGTTGCCGATAGCCATATCTATAGCATCCATTCTGACAGCAGAGATGGAAACGACCACTTCCGGGAGCGATGTGGACAATGCAATGAAGATATTGCCAACAAAAGTCTGCCCGAGCCCGGTGCTCTCTGCGATTCCCTCACCTATCTTCGGAAGAAAAACCGCGGCGATGATAACTATGAAAGCGTTAATTCCATAATTCACGAAAGCAGTCTTTTTAGAGATATCTTTATATCTCAATTCTTCGGCAACCTCTTTGATATAAGCAGTAATCCTGCGCTTCTCATAATAAAAAATCAGTCTCATTGCTGCAAAATAAATTACACAGTTCAACAGACTGTAAGCTCCTATCCAGCCGAAAGGTGTGATCTTTTCTCCCGCCAACAGACTCAAAGATACAATACTGATCAGGAGTATGCCTAACCCTCCTGATAGAATATTCCCGTAATGAGCTTTTGTGGATATGGGCACCTGACGGTACAACCCGTCAAGGATAGTAAGTATAAGCATATTGAAAACACAGCTTCCAAACACATCACCTGCAGCAATGTCGGGAACTCCTGCAAACGTAACGGAGCTTATTCCTGTTACAAGCTCTGGAAGCGACGTGACCGACGCCATAAGGACTACCCCTATCCAGGTCCTTCCGAGCCCTGTTTTCTCAGCTATGATATCGCCGTATCTTGAAAGCTTTATCCCGGCATAGACTATGGCGGATGTACAGATGATAAACGCAGCCCATAAAAGCATTATCCATCTCCTTTCTCAAGGTAAGCAACAGCCCGGTTGATCGCCTCCCTGTTGCCGGTGATGAAAACAATATCGCCGGCGCTGAAAACGAACTCCGGAACCGGACTTGAATGCATTTCTCCATTCCTCTCTACCGCAACAACAGTAGCTCCTGTCTTTTTCCTGAGCTGAAGTTCTCCGAGCGACCGTCCGACCGTCGAAAGATTTTCCCTCATGGCAAACAATTCTACATCAACCTTTGATAAAACCGTGCACCTGTCAAATAAAGGTTTACGCGAAGCCGAAACCGGCTGCCTGAGCGCCCTGTAACCGTCTTCACGTATCATGTCAACATAATTGAAAATCTCATTCTTTGGTATCTGATACCGGTCCAGAACTCTCGAAAATATCTCGACTGATGTCTCAAATTCCTCGGGGATGACCTCATCTGCGCCGAGTTTAAGAAGGTCATCCACCTCTGCGGCATACCGGGTACGCGCAATGATGAAAATATCCGGATTTTCCTGCCGTGCGGTTTTAACAATATTACGGCACGAAGCAGGGTCCGAGATCGCCACTACGAGAATTGATGCAGTTTTTACTCCAAGCATACCGAGCACATCAGCTTTTGTTCCGTCACCGTAATAGATCGGTTCCCCGTGCTTTCTCATATCCCTTACGGTACTGTTGTTCAGTTCAAGTACCACATATGGAATATTTACTTCCTTAAGCACCCGTGTAAGATTACGGCCGTTCAGCCCGAATCCCACAACAATGATATGTCCCGTTTTTTTCTGCGATGATATCATGTCATCAGGCAGTTCATCTTTCCATTCGATACGCTTCAGCATCGGATGGGATGTTATCCTGTCTGATAAGGAAGGAGACAGATTTACCATGGCGGGGGTAAGGAGCATAGTTAATATGGAAGCTGACAGAAACACCTGGTATATCTCATTCGTTATCAGGCCGGCGGAAAGCCCTGCAACGGCAAGCACGAATGAAAATTCTCCTATCTGGGCGAGATTTATGCTTGCCTGTATGGAGGCCCGCACAGAACGCCTGAAAAGATACATAGGGACAAAACTGCTTATTAATTTCAATGCGACCAGCCCTAAAACGACCAGAAGGATCAGGGTGATATTACCGGCGAAAAAAGACATATCCATAAGCATTCCTACTGATATGAAGAATAACCCGTTAAAGCTGTCTCTCAGGGGCAGTATTGTCGAGATCGCTTCATGAGAATATTCCGATTCAGAGATCACAAGGCCTGCGAGAAAGGCTCCGAGGGCGAGAGAAAGTCCGAATTCAGAGGTGATAAGGGCTGTCCCGAAACAGATTATCAGTACCGTGATGACAAAAAGTTCACGGTTCCTCGTATGAATTATCTGGTGAAGCAGCGCAGGGACAACCCACCTTGCCGAAAGCATTACAAGAGCGATTATTACCCCCGCCTTCAGTGACGTAACTGCAAGATCTCCGATCTGACCGCCTCCTGAGAGGACCGGAATAAAGAGCATGAAAGGGACTATACAGAGATCCTGAAATATAAGCACCCCTATACTGATCCTTCCATGAGGCGAATCCAGTTCAGCCCTCTCGGAAAGAAGCTTCAGTACAATAGCAGTGCTGCTCAACGCCACCAGAAACCCGATAAAGATCGATGTATTGATATCTCCGATCTTCTGATACGCGATAAACGACGATAATGCGCCCGCTGTCAGTACCTGCAAGCTTCCTATACCAAAAACCTCAAGGCGCATTCTTAGAAATCGTGAAAGTGAGAACTCAAGGCCTATGGTGAAAAGCAGAAGGACAACGCCGATCTCGGCAAGTATCTGTATTGTTCCTATATCCTCGACAAATTGGAGGCCGTACGGGCCGAGCAGCATTCCTGCCAGAAGAAACCCGACGATCGAGGAGATCCTCATTCTGTGGAGGATGAATACTACACACGCAGATATGCCGAGTATGATTATAAGAGATTTCAGGAAGACCAGTTCATGCATGAATTCTTACCTTAAGGAATCACGTAAATTCGTTTTTACAAGTGGCTTATTTCATCCCTCTCTTCAGCTCCCTTCAGCTTTTCCTCAAGATATTCCTTTGCAAGGTCCCGTCCCCCGAAACCAAAAGCAACAGCGAGCGCAAGGATAACACCTCCGAAAATTATGGCAAATGCGATGACTACGGTCTCCTTGCCTATCCCAAGCTGCTCAAGCGCCATGGTCACAGAGAGTATCAATACGGCAAATTTTACAAACCTGCTGATTATCCCGGATATCTTTATTCCGGCGTTGACGCAGGCGATCAGGGCTGTCCTGCCGAGAAAATTCCCGACCAGATATCCGATCAGGAGGATCAGGCTCGCAATGAAAATATTCGGGATGTAAAGCAGAAAACTTTCAAGAAGCTTGTCCATGGTGGGCACCTGGAGGGCGCTTATGGATATCCCCGCGAAGAAGATGACCACTATCCAGCCTATCAGCTTTGAGAGCAGGTCGGAAACATTTTCCTTCATCCCGCTTTTTTTCATCATTTCAACGGCGCCGGACCTCTCGGAAAATTTGTCGATATTGATGGCCCTGAACAGCTTCAGAAAGAGCATCCTCAATATGAACCCGACAATAAATCCGACAATCAGGATGACCACGGAAACGAGGAAATTAGGAAGGAACTGAATGATCTTATCATAAAATCTGTCCAAGGGCTCTATGAAAAATCTCTGAAACATTTAAATACACCTCCTTTGTGTTTAATCCCAATTTTCTGATATTAATCTTTTCTTGTCTTCGAACATTCTGCAAAGGTTTTCGATCTTTGCCTCGACTTCCTGAGCGTCGCTCTCCCATGCTTCACTGACAAATGACGCGGTCCTTCCGATGTAAAGCGGGGTGAGTGATTTCAGCAGGTGTTCTTTGTTCATCATCTTTTTGTGCACTGCGAGGGCAAACCGGTAAATGATCTCTGCCCATATCTCATCGGTAATCCGGAATTCTTCCTTTTTCAGTCCCTGCGCCCTCTCAAGAAAAACGGTTATTTCAGCCGGAAGAAAACTTTTCCAGATGCTCATCAGTTCCTTTACACCAAGCCTGAATTTATCGATCATCCGGTCCAGATTGACCAGTACAGGCTCAAGCCCTACTGCGTACTGAAACCCGAGCGACTGCACTGGTTCAGAACCTTTCACCGTCTTCCACATAGAAGAATACGTCTCCATAAGGTCAAAGGTTGCGCCGACGACCTGATACAGCATGGCGCTGAGATCAGCTCCCGGGTCTTTGGGATCATGGATCTTTGCGCCGAGAAATGACTGGCATATTTTAAAATCGTTCGCTATAGCAGTTGTCGTCATCCATATGTCTATTCCGTATCGAGCGACATCCGTTTCCCAGACATCTTTTGTCAGGTAAAACCGGGCGAGCCTTCCCGAGAAGCCGAAATCCCCTCCTATCGGCTGCCTTACCTGCCTGCCGTATAAGGCCCTCGTGATCGGATATATAATGCTGTTTGTGATAGTGCCGTCATATTTATGCCGGTGATAAAGAGGCGCCACATAATCATACTCACTCTCAATAACAGGCTTGATAAGCAGCTCTATCCATTCGGGTGTGATGCTTCTGAGGTCTGAGTCCACTACTGCGCAAGCTTTTACGTTCAGTGCTTCCGCTATCTGGAATATGGTCCTGAACGCGCTTCCCTTCCCGGGAATACCGTGGTAAGGCGTTGACAGTTTGAAGACCTGTGAGACCCTGTGCTGGAGCAGGATGGACTGAAAGTCCTCAACCGCAGTATTCTGCACCACGTCTATGGTACCGTCCTTGGAGCCGCCGTCAGAATTTACGAGCACGCATTTCCGGTCAGGAAAATACTTCGCGAAACCTGCGTGGACCGCCTTCACGACATGTCCTATTGTCTTTGAATTATTGTAACTCGGGATCCCGACAAGGATATCCGCCTCTTTTATCTCGCTTATTCTGTCCTGAATATCTTTTCTCAAAGTAATGTTCTCCCTGCTTATTTATCTGTTATAAAGATTATACAGCCTCATTCAGCAAAGCAACAGGAAAATTTCCAAGCACATCCGAGAGATGCAAAACAACAATGCCGTCCCTGCGAACAGCCGTCACATCCTCTCCGGTGAAAATATTCCGGCATTTTCTCCCTTCATTCATAAAAGGTATTGCGATATGCGTATCACCCCACACAGCTTCACCAAGAGGCATCGTCATTACAGGAGCTACCCGCGTATAAAACCTCGGAGCCGCAATCACAAGTGTCCGGCCCCCTTCTTTTCTGGCAAAAGCACATACATTGTCTTTCAACCGGCCCTGTGCTTCGAGAGGTATATATTCACCTTTTTCAAAAAGCTCCCTGTTCTGCCTGCGAAAATTCAGCGCCCTGGATATCAGATAGAGCTTTACAGCCCCGCTATCCATGTTTTCCGTTAACTCTCTCGCAAGCTGCTGAAGCGGGATCTCTGCTTCCTTCTGCCTCATTTCCTCCAGCATTTTTATTCTTGCCGGGTAATCTACCGGCCTGCGGTTGTCCGGGTCAACGAGACTGAAATTCCATATCTCCGTACCCTGATAAAAATCCGGCGCCCCCGGAGAGGTAATTTTCAACAGGGTCTGAGACAGGGAATTGAACATCCCGTAATGAGAGACCTTTTTCTGGAACGGCAGTAAGTCCCTCAGGAAGGCGCTGTCAGGATACGGTTCCATAACCCTTTCAATAAAGATGATCAGGGCCTCTTCATAAATTGTGTTCGGGCTTATCCAGCTTGAATTCACTTTTGCTTCACGGACCGCCTTCAGCATGTAGTCCTTGATCCTGCTTTTAAAACCCTCATATTCGTTTTTGTCCATCTCATTTTCCGGCCACGCGCCTATCATAGTCTGATACAGGAGATATTCCTCGTTCCGTTCAGGTACATGTTCATCCGCAACAGCCATCTTTTTCCTTTTGTTCAAACGGCTCCAGCGGAACAGGCAGTCTTTCCATTCCCCGGGGATCTCTGAAAGGACATTTATCCTCGTCCTAACATCCTCGCCCCTTTTTGTGTCATGTGTAGAGGTTGCGATCATGGCATGAGGCCAGAATTTGAACCGTTCTATATTCTGCCCGTGAAATGTATCAAGGGTCGTGCCGAACCGGTCCGGACTTCCGCCTACTTCATTCAGCGACACAAACCGGTTGTAGACATAGCACGCTGTGTCCTCAACCCCTTTTGCCATAACAGGACCGGTGATCTGCTGGAATGTCATGACAAAGTCGATCCATTCTTTTTTGTCCTCGTCGCTGAAATGCTCCGGGAAATTGAGGTGGAGAACGTTCTTCAGAAAATCATAGATCGACTCGCTGATCGCGGGATTCTTCCTCTTGGCCTTCGCTACCGCATATTCTATGTACTTCCGGTCCCTGTCATTTGCGCCATACTGGTTGATATACGTTCTGTAAACAGGGAAAAAAGCGATCACCTCAATAATTGCGTCAGTCAGGCTGTTGAGCGTAAAATCACGGGTATGCCGGTCCTTTTCAGATATGGCGTTCAGATAATGACCGATCGTATTGATCTCGCTCGACATGGATACCAGCATGATCAGTTTTTTCTTTTCATAAACGATCTCCTGATAATTCAGGTCCTCTCTGATAAACCTTGAATATATGCCGTCAAAATCTTTTGCCTTTGTCGTATCGATGAATATGCCGTTCAGTGTATTTAAAAAAACATATCCTGTCGTACTGAATATCGGCCAGCCTTCGGGCATCCGCTCTCCCCTGATAAGTATCTTTTCTCCAACAATATAAAAAGGTTTGAACAGAGGGTCTTCCTGCACCCTCTGCACATACTCTCTCAGTAGTTCCTGCTCTGGTTCACCGGCATTTATGTCGTGCAAAACTTCTGACGAGACGTACATCGCAGCCTTTATGAAACAATACCGCTGCAAACGCCTGAAATACTCGGCAGGGTCATACAGCCCGTCGGGATGGTCGACCCGGAGGCCGGTCACCTTCCCTTCACCAACAAGCTCCATAACAAGTTTGTGCGTCTTCTGAAAGACCTCTTCGTTTTCAACACAGATCGCAGCAAGTTCATTGATGTCAAAGAACCTCCTGTAATTGATCTCCTCAGTGGCGACCCTCCAGAAGGAAAGGCGGTACACCTGTTCGCTGATCAGGTTGTCAAGAAGATCGAAGCTGCGTGGATCTCCCTTGACCCCATTGAACAGCCGCACATTATTGTCAATAAACATCATGACGTCGGAACTCTCGCTGTAAAGATTTGAGAGACGCTTCTTGATGATCTCCTTTTCCCTGTGGCGTTCCCGGACCTTTTCATGGTCTTTTTCCGTATACGACGGCAGATGTTCTATCGCGGTAATGATGCTCAGAAGTTCTGTAAGGTGCGGGTTCTCGGCTGTGAGTAATTCCTCAAGCGCTGAAATGCCATGCTTCAATATCAGTGTGTATGTCTGAGGCCTGACCGGAAATCTGTGTTCATAATAGCTGATGAAGAAGGCCCCTTCATGAAAAGATAAGGTAATCTCCTTGTTCTCAAGAACAATACCGTACTGGGCGCCGAGTACGGGCAGGAGGACCTTGTCCTTAAGTTCTCTTTTTACCGGCTCCCAGTCCACATCAAAGTAAACGTCAAATACGGAGCTCTGCCCATTTTCAAGCAGGTCCATCCACATCGCATTTTCATTGCCGATCCCCATGTGATTGGGCACGATATCGAGTATCTGTCCCATGCCGAATTCCCTGAGTCCGGCAGTGAAATCTTCATACTCCTCCCTTGTGCCGATCTCAGGGTTGAGAACATTATGGTCCACAATATCATATCCATGGAGACTGCCCTTTTTGGCGCCGAGATACGGCGATGAGTATATATCTGAAATTCCGAGCTGGTTGAGGTAGCCGATGATCGCCTTTGCGTCAGGGAACCTGAAACTCCTGTTGAACTGAAGCCTGTATGTCGCAGCCGGTATCCTGGTTTTCAGCATATCGGCAACTTCCTTATTTCTCATATATTCTCCCGCTGTGCTCCATCAGGAATTGACCTCTCTTAAGAAAATCACAACGCTGTTCGCCGTTAGCGTAATTTCAGGTCCCGGCATCAGCGTATCAGGCATGGCCGCTCCGGGGCCTTCCCATACAGTATCTGAAGAGTCAAGGATCTTTTTCCAGGAACCTTCCGGCGCGTCCCATCTTTTTCTGACCTCAACATTACTGAAATTGCATGTGATAAAAACACTGCTTTCGCCTTTCCACCGTGTCATGAACAGTGTTTTATCCTCCTCTGAGAATTGAACATTGAGTTTTGTCTTGCTGAGATTTGCGAGAGCAGGAACTTTTGTCCTGAGAGCGATAAGTTCCCTGTAGAAATTCAGCAGGACCCTGTTCCTGCCAGACCTCCTTTTTTCCCATTGTATTTTAGATCTCATAAAGGTATCAGCGCTCTGAGGATCCGGAGGTTCGGCCTTCCATGTGAAGCGTTTGAACTCTTCTTTTCTTCCTCTGCGCACAGCATCAACAAGCTCATGGTCAGAGTGGCTGATAAAGTAAAGGAACGGCGCTTCTTCTCCATACTCTTCTCCCATAAAAAAAAGCGGGACAAAAGGAGAGAGCAGGACAATTCCTGCCGCAAGTTTCAATGATTCAAACGGCAGCAGGCCTGACAGCCTTTCGCCGAGCATCCTGTTGCCGATCTGGTCATGATTCTGTGAAAACACCACAAACTGTTCAGCAGGAAGATCGCTCGATGAATTGCCCTGATTCCTTTTCCTGTATTCTGAATAGCGCCCTGAATAGACAAAGCCCTCTTTCAGGGATCTGGCAAGATGCTCCATTGTGCCGAAATCAATATAGTATCCATCAGACTCACCTGTTAAAATGGTATGGATACAGTGATGGAAATCATCGCACCACTGGGCGTCAAGGCCGTCTCCACCCTTATCTCTTTTCCTTATCACCCTTGAATCGTTCAGGTCGCTCTCAGCGATCAAATAGTGCTTTCTCCCTGCATTGGCGCAAAACTCTTCAGTCCTCTCCGCAAGCTCAAGAAGGAAGGGCCTTGCGCTCATATCAGCAATGCCGTGTATAGCATCAAGGCGAAGAGCATCTATGTGGTAATGAGCAAACCATTGAAGGGCATTTTCAATAAAATAATTTCTAACCTCATTGCTGTATGCATCATCGAAATTGATCGCCTGCCCCCATGGGGTCCTGTACTTGTCTGTAAAATAAGGGCCGTAGTCCCAGAGATAATTTCCCTCAGGGCCGAGGTGGTTATATACGACATCAAGGATGACAGAAATTCCTTCTTTATGGCATTCGTTTACAAGCCTTTTCAGCCCCTCCGGGCCTCCGTATGAATTCTGCACTGCAAAAGGATACGTTCCGTCATAACCCCAGTTGCGTTCCCCGGGGAACTGCGCAACCGGCATGACCTCAATTGTGTTTACCCCAAGCTCTTTCAGGTCGCACAGCCTTGGAATGACGGCATCAAACGTGCCTTCAGGCGTAAACGTTCCCACATGCAGCTCGTACATTATCATCTCATGGAGATGAACTCCTTTCCATGACTTGTCACCCCAGTCAAAAGAACTGTGCTCGATTATCTGAGAAGGGCCGTGAACCCCTTGCGGCTGCGAGGAGGATGCAGGGTCAGGCCTGTCCCTTTCCTGATCGAGACGGTAATAGTAGAGGGTTCCCGGCAATATGTTATCTGCTGAAAAGCTCCAGTATCCCCTCCTGTCCTTCTCCATGTTATAGCACAGTTCCTCAGGCGCAACTATCTTCACTTCCACTTTTGCCAGATTTGGAGCCCATACGGTAAATCTGCACCGCCCTCCTCCGGCATACTGTGCGCCAAGCCTCATGCAGACTCTCCCTGATATTTGAAAAACAGTATCCCGAGCGGCGGCAGTGTCAGGGACATTGAATAATATCTTCCCTGGGCCGGTACCGGTTTTGCTTCAACGCCTCCTGTATTTCCTTGCCCGCTTCCGCCATAATATGGGGCGTCACTGTTGAGGACTTCTTTCCAGAACCCTCCCCGCGGCGCTCCCACTCTGTAGTTATAGCGCGGCACAGGCGTGAAGTTACATACGGCAAGAACAATGCTGCTCGCGTCATTTCCCTTTCTGATAAAGCTCACGATGCTCTGCTCCCAGTCATGCATGTCTATCCATTCGAAACCATCATTTGAAAAATCCTTTTCATACAGAGCCGGTTCGTGTCTGTAAAACCAGTTCAGGTCTTTTACCCACTTCTGAAGTCCTCCGTGTGTCTGATACTGAAGCACATCCCATTCGAGGCTTTCCTGATGGTTCCATTCCTTCCACTGTCCGAATTCACATCCCATGAACAGCAGTTTCTTTCCCGGATGTCCGTACATGTATCCAAACAGCAGCCTTAGGTTGGCATATCTCTGCCATTCATCCCCCGGCATCTTTCCAATGAGAGAACCCTTGCCGTGCACCACCTCATCATGGGAAAGTGGCAGCACGAAATTCTCAAAAAACGCGTACCAGATGCTGAAGGTAAGCTGGTTGTGGTGATATTTCCTGAACATGGGGTCCTGCGAAAAATATTTCAGGGTGTCATGCATCCATCCCATATTCCATTTCAGACCAAAGCCCAGCCCCCCCGCATATATGGGGCGGGACACCATGGGCCATGCAGTTGATTCCTCTGCCAGGGTCTGCACATCGGGATAGTTCTCATAGACCGCTTCGTTGAAGCGCTTGAGAAAATTGATCGCCTCCAGATTCTCATTCCCTCCGTACTGGTTGGGTATCCAGTCTCCTCCTGTCCTGGCATAGTCCAGATAAAGCATGGACGCCACCGCGTCAACCCGCATGCCGTCAGCATGGTATTTATCAAGCCAGAACAGCGCGCTGCTGATAAGGAAATTTTTTACTTCATATCTGCCATAGTTGAATATGTAGCTTTTCCAGTCCGGGTGAAAGCCCTGTCTCATGTCTGAGTGCGAATAGAGATGTGTCCCGTCAAAATACGCGAGGCCGTGCAGGTCATCAGGAAAATGCGAAGGCACCCAGTCCAGCACTATTCCTATGCCGTTCTGATGGAGATAATCAATAAGATACATGAAATCCTGGGGAGTGCCGTACCTGCTTGTAGGCGCGAAATATCCTGTGGTCTGATACCCCCATGAACCGTAGAACGGGTGCTCCATCAACGGCAGGAACTCCACGTGTGTGAATCCGTTGTCCTTCATGTAGTCGGCAAGATAATGGGCCATTTCCCGGTATGTGAGATACCTGTTGTCCTCTTCAGGCACTCTCCTCCATGAACCGAAATGCACTTCATATATTGTGATCGGCGCAGCGAGCGCGTTTGCCGCATGCCTGTTCCTCATCCACTGGGTATCGTTCCACTCATAGTTCAGGTCCCAGACAAGCGATGCGGTCCTGGGGGGAACTTCCCACGAAAAAGCAAACGGGTCTCCCTTTTCCGCTGCGTAGCCATTATGGTGCGAAACAACATAATATTTATATACTGTTCCGTATCCAAGTCCCGGAACAAATCCCTCCCATATCCCGGAACCGTCCCATCTCGCTGCAAGCGGATGCGATTCCCTGTTCCAGCTATTAAAGTCCCCTATAACCGAAACCTGTTTTGCATTTGGCGCCCACACAGAAAAATGGACGCCACTTACCCCGTCGGCAGTCATCAGATGCGAACCCATCTTTTCATATAATCTGAAGTGGTTCCCTTCCTTGAACAGATATATGTCATGTTCTGTCAATGTGCTTATACCGTGTATAACTTCACCTTCGTATCCGGTCATTCTTTTTTCCATGATCATACCTCCTTTTCATGAAAACATTTTAGAATGTGGCGTATGCCCCGCATGGGTATGATCACCCAGTCAGGGCGGTTGTTCAGTTCATATCCTACTTCGTAGACAGCCTTTTCAAGGAGAAATGCATGAAGCAGTATCTCCATATCCTCTTTTTCCCGCGGCATGAATGGAGCTTCGCCCGCGGTCTGCATATATGATTTGAGAAAGACCCCGCTCACATGGAAGTACCACTGGTCGGCCCACGGCTTCAGCACGGGGACATCCTCAGCCCTTATAGATGCGCGCTTGAGAATGGCGCTGTAGACCGCGTAATGGAATGAGCGTATCATCCCGGCAACGTCCCTCATGGGAGACCTCTTCAGCTTCCTTTCGCTCAGAGGCCTTGCAGGTTCACCTTCAAAATCTATAATGATGAAATCGTTACCGGTAAACAGCACCTGCCCGAGATGATAGTCGCCGTGAAATCTGATTTTTGTTGTTGATATCTTATTCTTCAGTATTCTCCTGAAGGAATTAAGCACTTCCTGTTCAGATCTCAGGAAGTCAGATATTTCCTCTTTCACCTCGCCAGGAAGCCTCTTTACATTCTCCCTCGCAAGCTGCATGACCTTCAGGGTAAGCGTCCTCATGGACTGATATACCGACCTCTGATAGAGCATTGAAAACGGTTCGGGTGAAAAATGGGGGTCGTCAGTGGATGCAGAGAGCGCAAGATGCATCTCGGCAGTCCTTTTTCCAAGGAGAGATATCATTTCGAGGAAAAAATTTCCGATCAGTTCGATCAGTGCCGGAGGCACCTCTGAAAACTCCATATCACAGAAAGAAGGCGGCTCAGGTATCTCCTTGATTTCCGTCCCTGTTGACAGCACCCTTTCAAAAAACTGCAGCGCTGCGTCAAGAGCAAAATTCCAGCAGTCCCCGTTATTGGGTACAAACCCCTGCAGGTGGCCTAACGTAACAGGAGACGCGTTGCCCCTTCTGTATTCGATAACACCCGCATAGGGAGGTATGCCTGCAAACCCGCGTTTTTCACTCAGGAACCGCATCATCTCCACATCAGGGTTTATTCCCCCATCCAGTTTTCTGTAAAGTTTCAGGAAGAAAACATTCTCATAGAGAAAAGACGTGTTGCTCTGTTCCGCCTTCAGCACCTGGGAGGAAAGGGGAAGAGATCTGTCGCCGAGGAGATGCCTGAAGCGCTTGCCCGGGGACGCTGCTGCTTCTCCTGACCGTAATGATCTCGCTGTAATGTGTTGTCAGCTCTGTCTTCTGTTCAGCAAGTTTTTTTTCAACATCTTTAACTGCTATCATTTTCCATATGTAGATGCCAATGACAAGAACAACAAGCAACCCTACGTACCTCCTTCTCTATTTCACGGATCGTTAGAATACTGCATAAATAGCAAAACCATTATACCCCACGTAATGCGTCTTGACAACTGATCATTTCTTTATGATTTCACGCCATAAGGTGCTCCACTTTTTAGCATCAACCCTGGAAAAATGTTAAAGTGTTCTGACATGATAGTCAAAAATAATTTAGTTTTTCTATGCAAAAAAACAGCTCTACAGATAAAAATAAAATCATTCAGGAGTGTTATGACCGTTCAATCAACCTGCTGAAGAACAACTCCCATGCTTCAGGCATTATTGCATGCGCACGGTCCGAAAAGGCTGTTGGAAGACATTATGCGAGTATCTTTGGAAGGGATGCAGCGATTTGTTCCCTGGGAATGATCGCTTCAGGCGACGTGGAGGCACTACATGCAGCGCCACCGGCAGAACTTTCCTCATCAATATCATAATGGCGGCATATGGCCTTTTACAGGAGGATTCTGGGTCATGCTACTTGCACAATTAAAACGGAATCAACTGGCATGAAAAGAACTCGAACAGTTTGCAGAAGCTAACAGCCTCAACAACTGGGAGTTTAATGAGTGGCTGCATGGGAAGACCGGGAAGCCCATGGGAATGCCCGGACAGTCCTGGAATGCAGCGATGTTTGTTCTGGCATACCATACGCTTAAGGAGAACCTCAAGGTATTCTGATAACGATTTAGCAGTGCCGTACCTGCCTGCCTTACCTCTGTGCCTTTGCTCCTTTGTGCCTGTGTGCCTTCCTCTTTATGTGCCATGTCACAGCAGTGTGACAGTAAGTGATTGTGCCAGACAGCATATTCAAGAAATTTGATTTTCCAACCTCCTGATTTATCACTATAAAATCATTGCTTCAAGCCGCTACCACTGGCATAAAAATTGATATTAATCCTTGTTGATAAACAAATATATGCTTCTTCAAGTGTTAGAAAAAAGAATCTGTCCATATGTAGAGGAGCCTTTTGCTGAATGTTTTTGCTTCAGAATGGACAGTCAGGATATAGAAAAAGCAATTTTCTATTGCAGCAACAACTATTCGTTGTGCGAACTTTACCGAACAAAGAATCTATCGTGAGTACTAAGCTTCAAGTCATCATTTTATCAGCACTTCTGTTTCTTCTGGCTGCTTCAGCACATGCAGGCTTTTACGGAGAAAGCATATCACTTGCAGACCTCACCGGTTCCAGGACTTTTTCATCTTCCAACTGTTCTTCTCCCTCGGGGGAATTGGGCGGATGCTGGCCCTACTCTTTTACCATTCAATGGAATATCTCTCAGGATCTTTCAACATCATCCTGGGCTTATTCATATTCTCTTTCAACATCGAAAAAAAGCATTTCTCATTTCATCCTTGAAACTTCCAGCTCATCTGATATCATGAGCTCCATCTTTGATATCATGATAAATGGCAAGTCTGCAAAGATTGAAGGCCCGGATATATGGGGCAGCCACCAGGGCAATAGTAATCCCGGGTTGACCACTGACTTTTACGGGATCAAGTTTGATTCCGGAGGACTGAATACCACTTATTCTTTTACGAGCACGAAGGACCCGGTGTGGGGAAATTTCTACGCAAAAAGCGGAAAAGACAAAGACAACGGCTGGATATATACATACAATAATGCCCTCGGCACATCAGGTTTTGACAGCAGCAACCCCATTGATTTCATACCGCGTCCCAATGGGGGCAGCAATCCCCCGGTAGTTCCTGAGCCGGTAAGCTCAGTCCTCTTTATTGCAGGCGGGATCATTTTCCTGGCAAAACGATTCGTTTTGAAAAAAAAGCAGCGCTAACCCTTCCTGTGCATCTCATAACCTCTACTCAGTAACCGCGTCAAAGACGATAATTTTATCATGGGGGAATGTCATAAAGGCCCTGCCTCCTGCTTTCACTCCGCTGCCCGGTTCAGACATGCCCTTCATATTCACTCCTTTCCACACAAAATCCACCCAGTTGAATGAACCGGCCGGTTCCACCACAGAGACAGTTACTTCAAATTCATCTTTCGTATTGTTACTGTGTATGAACACATCTTCCGGCCTGATGCCTATTATCAGCTTCTTTGTCTGAATACTCTTCAATTCAGGCGACGTCATGATCCCGTTACAGTTAATTTTAAATGTTTCATTACTGTGTACTTCAGCCGGGATAAAATTCATGGGAGGGCTCCCGATGAAACCCGCAACAAATATATTTGCCGGTGAGATAAACTTCCGAGGGACGGTCGCACTGCTGTATTTCGCCTTCATTCAGAACTGCAACCCTGTCCGAAAGGCTCATCGCCCTTTCTGCACAATTCCTGTATTTGCCGCTCCGGCAAGAAGGCTTACCATGCCTATCGCTGCAAATATATCCCTGCTCAGGCCGAATATGCTGCCGAATGCATTTCCCGCTGTCGTGCCCACAAAAAATATAGGCGTCACTATTCCTCCGCTTCCGCCAAAACCGAGCGTTATGGAAGTGAACAGCATTTTCAGGAGAAAAGCCCCTGCCGGAACATCACCTCCCTCAAGAGATGTCTTGATGGTGTCAAGCCCCAGTCCCAGATATCTCGGGGAAAATACCAGGGCGAGTATTACCAGGACAGCGCCTCCCCAAAAAGCCTTTTTCAGCTCATGCCAGGCGATCTTTTTGGCAAACCATTCTATCAGGTGCAGGGTCTCGATAAGCAGCAGAGAACATATCCCGAAGAACACGCCGCTCAGGCACACACGAATAAAATATACGCTCGTGAAGTTGGGAATAAAATACAGAGGCTCGCTGAAATACGTTACCCCCATTGCAGAGGATACCTGATACCCAACTATACCGGCAACAAATGACGGCAGGAGCACTTCATACAGAAGCCCGCCGACAAAGAGCACCTCAACTCCGAATATCGCCCCTGCGATGGGAGTGCCGAATACTGTTGAAAATCCGGCGCTGATTCCGCAAATGACAAGCTTCTTTCGGTCGCGGTCATCAAACCTGAAAAGGTCGGCAAAGAAAGATGATATCCCTGCTCCGATCTGTGCGCACGGGCCTTCCTTTCCCGCGGAACCGCCTGAAGCGATAGTAATTACAGTAGCGACAAGTTTTATCGGCACGACAAGAGGATTTATTTTTCCTGAACGTTTGTGGATTGCTTCAATCACTTTTTCAGTGCCATGGCCTTTTGCTTCAGGCGCAAGGTATTTGATGAGCGCCGTACTAAGAATAAAGGCGGCGGGAAGGAGCAGGAAATAATATTTGTAGCCTGATGCAAACCCTATCGCGCCCTCAAGAGCACTGAGAAACACAGTCGTGGAAAGCCCTACAAGAATGCCTATGCATGACGCAAGGAACAGCCATTTCAGAACACTGATAAAGAGTACAGATTGTTCAATTACCTTTTTTCTCATGTAACCTTGCTCCCTCCCCCTTGACGGGGGAGGGGAAACTTTCGGATGTCCCGCCATTTCTGTGGGAATATTCATCCTTTCACAATTCAAAAATGTTCTTCCCTTTACTCTCCATTGCGTACCATATGGATAGATAATCCCTTATCTGTCTCGTTATCAGAAAATTGTTCCTCACATATTCTTTCGCTCTTTCACCCATTCTCTGCGCCATGTCAGGGTTGTTCAGGAACTGCCGTATCCTGAAGGCTGCGCCCTCCACGGAATGGACGAGAAAACCGTTCACTCCGTGAACTATCTGAAGCGGTATCCCGCCGACCGCGCCCCCGATCACAGGCCGCCCCTTCCACATCGCTTCAGACACGGTAAGGCCGAATCCTTCTTTCGTCGATTTCTGCAGCACGACCGTTGCCGCTCTCTGGAGGGCATTGACATCCCTGTCGCTGAAAGGCGGAAGCAGGAGAATGAAGATAGCAGGGTCTTCTGCCGCGTACTCCTTCACCTCCCTGAGCACAGTTTCACCCTCCGGGTCATCGGTCGCGGGACTTCCCGCGAGCACGAGCGTACAGTCATTATATTTTTTCACGATCCTGTATGCCTTTATTACCCCCGTGGGGTCCTTAAACCTGTCAAACCGTGATATCTGGAGCAGCATAGGCCTGTCCGCAGGTATGTGAAATTTATTCAGTGTTGCGTGAATCTCTTCTTCAGGCAGTTCCATGTTCTTTTCACTGAGCGGGTCAATGGACGGAGGTATGATGAATTCGTCTATCCCGAGAGATTTTACGAATTTTGCAACGGAAAACACTGCCGAGTCATATTTCTCGCAATAGCGTTTGAGATAGTCCCATACATCTTTTACGGGATTCGATACATCTATATGGCAGCGCCATATCCATTTTCCCTCTTTCCTGAATTCAACAAGCGCTGCCGGCTGGGGATCATGTATGAGAACTGCGTCAGCATCGAGCGGGAGCCTGGCCGCGTTCTTCCTGTTGATCTCATAATGATGCTCCCACATGCTTTGGTGAAACTGCTCCGGATGGCCCTGCAATGTATTATGGATCTTTTTTGTTATATCAAAAAATCTCTGGTCCCCTTCAAGCGCTTCCCATCGCGCATCGATCCCGAGCTCCTTCAGAAAAGGGACCATTCTCTGGAGTATCTCGGCAACTCCGCCTCCCGCCTTTGTGGAATTTATGTGAAGAAAAGACCGGCCCTGCAGTTCCTCCGCAAGCCTCTGTATCAGAAGCACATCGCCTTTCGGTACAATCTGCGCGTATTGTGATATCATGTCATCCGCCAATCGCTTCCATGCCGCGTTTCACCTCATCTTCAATGGTCTCAAGAATGTGTTCCCTTATCCCTTCCACGCTGTGCATGAAGAGGTCAATTCCCCTGATCTTAGCGGCGAGTTCTCTCTTGCCCAGAACCTGGTCTATCCAGGCGGAAAAATCATCAATGCCGAGGCGTATCCGTGCTTCATAAAAATGATAGTAAAGCGATGCAGTGTCAACATATTTGACCGCGATGAGGAACTCCGCGAGGTTTTTCACCACCAGTCCTATGGGGAAGGTAAAGGTCACGGTCTCATTGAAATAAAATTCATCTCCTGCCATTGCTTCTCTGGGTTCAGGAAAATTATTGAGGTAATCGTCCATGACCCCGAGGAGTTCCTTCCTCAGTTCGGATACATTGTAAAAATCATACGGGTCGATATTGGAGAGGCGCTCGGCCAGGGCCCTTTCTTCAAGGCCTTCCCCGGCCCAGTGGGCAAAGTCATTTGTGTATTCAAGGATGTGGCCTTTCAGAAAATATTGATAT
Organism: Nitrospiraceae bacterium; assembly: GCA_003599425.1. Lineage (GTDB taxonomy): Bacteria > Nitrospirota > Thermodesulfovibrionia > UBA6902 > UBA6902 > SURF-23. Next base: position 78,007 of record QZKC01000068.1, read on the forward strand.
GTATGATGGAAGATGGACTCGTCGCTTACTGATGCGGCTACCTCCCTGAGGCTGCGCAGGTTATGCGCCTTTTTGCCTGTTGACTTCAAAATGCTTATGCATTGCTTGAACTCAAACGGCTTTATTTCTTCCATTTTATTTGTTCTTTCTTAAGAGGACCTTTTGAACATCTCTATAGGCTGGTCCCTGTTGCAATGTTTGCAGACTATCGCGTCTTCTTTAATGATCTCCGCGCAATAATGGCATTTTTTGGTATACCCTCTGGATACTAAAGGTGGAAGCAATGCAATAACAACGATAAGCAATGGAACGAGCGCGCATGCTATAAACCATCCGACAGGGTGGCGCCCCTTTCTTCCGGCTATAATACTCCCGGCAATGCCCGCAATAATGAGCACTAATAAATATCTGGACAAGGAATACCTCTGCTTGTAACCTGATTATTTCTTTTGCAAATCTCCCACGCCTATAAACGGCACGGCCCCGCTGCCTGTGACCTGCGGGAGGATCCCATTCCATTTTTCTATAGCCCTGAGATTGGCCTCTATCTTTCTAAGCTCTATAAGGTCCGGAGAAATATTTGCCCTCTGCAGCCTCAGGGACTCAGCCTCCGCCTTTGCTGCTGTGATCTTCTGCTCCGCCTCTATTTTTATCCTTTCAAGGTCTCTCTTTGCCTTGAGCGCGAGTTGTTCGGCTGTCTGCTTTGACTCAATGGCTTCCATAAATATCTTGGAGAAGCTGAACCCCACGATAGAGAACGCATCAACTGCTATGTTGTGCGCAAGGAGCCTCTCCGTAAGGGACAGTTTCATGGCATCGCTTACTGCCGGCCTCTTTGTAATAAGCTCTTCCGCTGTATACTTGGCTGTCACAGCCTTTACAACCTCCAGTACCGCGGGGTCTATGATACGCTCTTTAAAGTGTACGCCAATGGACTGATAAACGATATTCGCCTTGTCCGGCATTATATGATAGTTGATCGCAACGGTAGAGCTTACATCCTGAAGGTCAGCAGAGGCAGCCGCAGCATCTGTCTCTGCCTTCTGCACCTTGACATCCACCCGGACGATCTCCTGCATTACAGGCACCCTGAAGTGCAGACCCTCTCCTAACACATTTTCCTGAACAGCTCCAAAATTAAGGACAATCCCTCTTTCGCCTGCCCCTATCTGAACCCACGGCCTCATTAACATGAAAAACACCAGAATTACTACAATGATCAGGGCCAGCCTCAAAGGCCCCTTCTTCATCGCAGACTGCATGGCCTCTTTAGCCATATAAATATCTTTTTCATTCATTGCATTGTCTCCTTTAAGGTTAAAAGCCTACAGTCTTATTGGCTTTTGAATTCATTAAGCCTTAATTAGCTCGACCAGTCCTTTTCCTCCCTGAGGTAAACCGTCCTGTGCGGGAACGGGATCTCAATGCCTTCCTTTTTAAACCTGCTGAAAATCCTCTTCCTCAGTTCATGCTGGGCAAGATACTGGTCGACAAATTCCTTCACCTGGCATATGAGGGTAAAATCGAGCGAGCTGTCGCCGAAGCCCGGAATGAACCGTACGAACGGCTCAGGCTCTCCCAGCAGGCCGGGGATCTCTCCGACTCCCTTTTTAGCTTCCTCAATAAGTATCTTCTCAACTTTTTCAGGGTCGGACGAATAGCTTACTCCTATCGGGATCAGCAGGGACATCCTCTTTTCAGGCAGGTAATAATTCGTGACAAGGCTTTGGGAAAGCTTGCTGTTTGGAATAATAACCATATTATTGGGCAGCATCCTTACCCTCGTCGTCCTCCATGTTATATCTTCCACATACCCCTCCTGCCCGCTTTCGAGTTTGACAAAATCCCCTACCCTGATGGATTTTTCCATGAGAATATGTATGCCTGCAAAGAGGTTTGAAAGTGTATCCTGCAGCGCAAGAGCTACCGCGAGGCCCCCTACGCCAAGGGCTGTAATGAGGGGAGTGATGGAGATGCCCAGGACACTGAGAATGATCAGAAACCCTGTTATGAGAATTACTGCCTTTAATATCCCGTATGCCAGTCCGGTCGTAGGTATGGGGAGCTCTGTTTTCTGTATATAGTCCCTGAATATTTTTCCGGCCAGGTTTGCAGTAGCAATGGTAATGGAAAATATTATTATGATATGGATTGCTTTGCTGATATGAATAACATACCTCTCTGGAAGTTCCGAGAAGACGATTCCCAGATAGAGCCCTATGGCAATACACCAGAAAATGGAAGGTGTCTTCAATGACCCGATAATGATATCGTCAATTCTGGATTCAGTCCTGCCGGCCCATTTATGGAGTACTTTGAACGATATCGCCCTGACAATGAACAGGGTCACCATGGACAGCAAAGCGGCTGATGCCGGAATGAGTATTCTGTTTATATCCATCTGCCCTCCGAAAAATTATTTAAGATGGTTCGAATCTTACAAAGGCAACCCTGTCTCTGAACAATAAATTGTCAGCGATCAGCTTTCAGCGGTCAGATCAAAAAAACAGACAACCGGTTGACCAAACTTTAGATATTATTATCCCTCATTTCCGGAGAAGATGCAAAAACCGGTGGGGTTATCAAAGCAAACCGCGTTATCATACTGTTCCTGAATTTTGTGAATTCTGCCCTTAATTCCCTGGGTATGGATTCTCCCCTCGGCAGCTCCACAGTGAGCGGATTTACCGCCCTGTTATTTATCCTGATCTCATAATGAAGGTGAGGCCCTGTCGCCAGTCCCGTAGATCCCACATATCCGATGATCTCACCCTGCTCCACCCTTGCGCCATTGCGGATATTTTTCCCGATCCTCGATAAATGCCCGTAACGTGTCACATATCCGTTGCGGTGTTTTACCGAAACAAGGTTGCCATACTGTCCTTTACGTCCTGAGAAAACAACCGTCCCGTCGCCGACTGATGAAACAGGAGTGCCTGTCGGCGCCGCATAATCAAGTCCATGATGAGGCCTGTAGGTCTTCAATATCGGATGAAAACGCCCTTTCGAAAAAGTGGAACTGATGCGCCTGAAATTAAGAGGCGCTTTAAGAAAGGCTTTTTTGAGGCTCCGGCCCTCATCATCAAAGTAATCAGCCTTTCCGTTCAACGCAAAACGGTATGCATGATGGGTCTTGCCGTTATTTACAAATTCAGCAGATACTACCTCTCCAAATTTTTTGAACTCTCCATCAAGATAAAAAGCTTTCGCAACGATCTTGTACATATCGCCTTTCCTGAGATCAGTCGTAAAATCAATATCCCAGGCAAAGATATCTGAAAGCTGCAGGGCCAGGATCAGGTTTTCCCTGCCCTCACCCATTGATGATACGAGGTTATCTTTTATCACTCCGCTGATATGCTGTATCTTTTCTTCATACACCACAGTCTGCTTTTCAGCGCAAAAACCGGATTCCGTGCGTTTAACACTCAGGATGGCATCGTCATTTATGCAGTATTCAAGTGAAGCTATCCGGTCGTTCTCATCGAGGATTATTTTATACTCCTGGCCCGGACGCAGGTCTCTCAGCCTGTGAACATCCGCTGCCGCTTCTCTCACCTGGAACAGCTCTCCGACATCGAGTGCGTACTTCTTGAAAATATGAAGAAAGGTCTCACCCTTTTTTATTACGCCGCTTATCACGCGATATTTTTCCTGCTCTGCGGGCGCCGGCGTTTCCTTAACCGTCTCGTCTGCCGTGTTTGTGCTGTTACTGATTTTATTTATGATGAGGGCGGCGGCAATAAACAGGACAACCACCGACAGCGCTGTTATTTTTCTCATCTGCTCTCTCCTTTGTACAGAATTTTCATTTTCTGCCGGACAATCATGTGCTCCGGGAAAAAATGCATATGCTCATTACTGCAAAATCGTGAATAAGGGAACAATGCTGTATTAAACAGCAGGGGGAGAAAGGCCCGAAGACAACAGACAGGTGAAGCCCTGAAATAACGGCTTTTCAAATGGCACGAAGGAAGCTGCATATCCCGGATAAGACCATATATCGCCAGGAAAAATTTCAGCAGATACGGATTTTGAGAGTTTCACGGTGCTTCCTGAATTTACTAATGCCTTGGCTTTCTTCAGGAGAAGCTGGACATGCGCCTGTCTGTTCCCGTTATTGTCCTGACCCTTTTTATAAATGTTTGTAAGGATCAGTTCCCATATAACACGAATGTTTTTTGTGTTAGGGTAAGTTTTATACACAACCGGGCTGTCATCATGCAGCCCGTCCTGCGCGAAACATAACGGTGAAAGGACATAAAGCAGAAAATATGCGGAAAACAGCAGCGTAAGAATATGCCTTTTTTGAAAATGCATCGTTTTTTTTATCATATATCTGTCATTAATGCAACCCTTTTCAAATATTATTTTATCACTTGCAATGTACATGACCAAAGCTCTTTCATTTCCTGAGCATCATTTTCACATTCCATTAGACAGCCTCTTCTTCTATGATTCGGGAAATTTCCAGCGATTCTTTAACTCCGGCACTATTTCTTCATTTTCTTTTCCGCAACCTTCTTTCCCGGGACAGTGTTTTTGCTCTCTACAAAAAAACGCCGATGGTCATCAGGATGTTGGTAAGTATTATGACCATGAATGTTATGTCTATGAACTGCTCGCATCCGCTGTGTCTTCTGTGGGGGGCTTGGCACAACCAAAAAGAACTACACAGGAAATCAATAGTACAAAAAATCCTCTGCAATATATGGTCACTGACATATGATCCCTCCAAAAATCATTTATTATCATCCTCCACGGCCTGCCTGATGTTGCTGAATATTCCCGGTATCGCTGACGTCACCCGGTCCCAGCTTGCTATCAGCGGGATGCCCAGCGGGTCCTCAGTGATTATCTCAGCCGCCTTTCTTATTCCGTTTGTAAAGGTGTCCACCGCAAGGCTTTCCTCATGCCTGTCAAAGAAGAGGCCGTTGATCGCTGCATCGTCCTCATATCTTTTGAGCATGTCCTGGGCCGTCCTTACATACGTGGCAACGAGGGTCTTGAAAAAACCGTCAGAAAAAACTATACCCTCGGAAGCGAGCGTCCTGAAGATCGATTTGCTGATGTCCACGCACATTTTGTGAAGACCTTTTGATGCGTCCTCCGCTGATAGTATCTGGTGCTTGTGTTCGTAGTTTTCCGCAATGTCCACCTGACAGACCCTCCTCAGCGAAGTATTCCGGTAGACCTCAGCAAGAACACCGACCTCAAGTCCCCAGTCCCCGGGTATCTTGTTGACGCGCGCCATATCGATATCCATGGAAAATTCACCGGCCAGCGGATACCGGAAACTGTCAAAGAATGCGAGGAGCGGGTGATACCCGATTATCCTCTGTATCGAACGTATCAGGGGGGTGACGAGCAGACGGGTCGCCCGCCCATGCAGCCTGTCGGACACCCTGCTGTAAAACCCCTTGCAGAAATCATAGTCAAGGTTGGGGTTGGTCACCGGATAGCACAGTCTTGCGAGAAGGTCCCTGCTGTACGTCAGGATATCACAGTCATGAAGGGCGATAACATGAAAATCCTGCTGCGACAAGATATAACCGTAGGCCATCCATGCGGACTTCCCTTTTCCGGGTTCGCCCACAGGAAGCCCTGCTTCTTCAATGATGCTGAATATCTCGCTCATCCTGGCGCCTGAATTCCATATTATGCTCGTCTTCTGCGGAAGCCCGGAAAAGAATCCTTTTGCATGCTTAAACTCCTCCGCTGAGGCAGTTCCCAGAGTAACCACTATCTCCCTAACATACCGGGCCTCTTTCAGCTCCCTTACAATCCCTTTCAATGCGTCTCCTTCGAGTTCACTGTACAGGGATGGAAGGACAAGGGCAATCGGACTCTCCTGTGAATACCATGTCAGCTCAGCTTCGATCTTTTCGAGGTTCAGCTTGCCAAGCCTGTGGAATGTTGCAACTACTCCTGTTTGATAAAAATCCGACATCTCGCACCTCCTGAGATTTTTGGGGGAATGCAGCTATTCTCCGTCAATAAGAGTATAAATACTAAACTGCATCCGGTCAATACAAAATGTAAAAACGATGTGTTCAAGAAATTGCATGATGCATAGACTAAAAGTATAAATACGTTGACATCACTAATTGTCATTGAGAGCCGAAGGCGAAATATCTATTGAGATTACTTCGTCTCTTCGCTTCTCGTAATGACAGCTTTCCTGTGTCATTCACTGATCAGGGGACATCAAATCCGAACATCCGATTGACTTATCATCAATGACTGATTATCATGTAAACATTCTCAATCATAAATACCAATAAGGAGGGCGCGTGCCTGAAGCAAAACTGAAAGTAATACTCCTCCGCCACACTCCAAATCCTGAAGAGACCATAGCCATGGCTGCAAAGCTCTGCTACAGCCCATCGGACATCACATCTCTGAAAGACAAAATAGAGGCCAAAGACCAGAAGGCATTTGTCGACAGGCTGGTAAAAATGGGGCACATGAGCCCGATCGAGCATGCATCGTTCACATTCGCCATTGAGGGCATTTCGAGGGCCTGTTCCCACCAGCTTGTAAGGCACAGGCTTGCTTCATACAGCCAGCAGTCCCAGCGTTATGTGTCAGAGCAAAGTCAGGAGTCAGCAGTCAGCAGTCAGGAGAAAACATTTGATTACATAATTCCGCCTGTGATAAAGGAAAATCCCGAAGCAAAAAAGATATTCGTAAATTTTATGAAAGAGTCACAAAGAACATATGATCTTCTTATTGAACAGTTAAATAAAAAGGGCATCAAGGGCGAATCGGCAAACCAGGACGCCCGTTTCATCCTTCCCAATGCCGCTGAAACCAAGATCATGGCCACCATGAATGCGCGGGAACTCCTGCACTTCTTCAGACAGAGATGCTGCAACCGCGCCCAGTGGGAAATACGCCACATGGCAGAGGAGATGTTAAAGCTCGTCAAGAAAACAGCACCGACTATTTTCCAGAAAGCCGGCCCCGGATGTCTTTACTCTCCATGCCCTGAGGGAGAATATTCCTGCGGAAAGATAAAAGAAGTGCGTTCAAAATACGGTGTCAGGTAAAGCATGCTCTGGATCAAAGGAAGATGTCAAAAAACTAACTTCTGCCCGACATGGGAATATTTCAGTCTCTTTAAAATTAAGCTGTTAACTGCGGGCATTGAATTTGCTCTTTTACCTCCAGGCAGTGATTAAAGATCATTCTGTTTTATGGAGGTAGGCATATGCAGTCTGACAGAAGGAAATATATTCGTTTCGAAGTCCCCCTTGATGTAATTTTCAAGCCTTCACGTGATGCAGTCCCCTATTCCACCGGTATTACCAGGAACTTCTCCCGCCACGGATTATGTATTGAGACAACATCCCTGGATATGGAATTAAACACAAACCTTAATTTGATGGTCAAACATCCCGGCAAAGATATTTTTGTTGCAGCAACTGGCGACATGGTATGGAAGCAGCATGTTGGCGGGAAATGGCTGGCAGGAGTTAATATTGTCAAAATGGATAAAGAGGCAAAGAGCGAGATACTTGACTATGCCTATGATGTCTGGCTTGAGAAAAACATCAATTTCAACTCAGCATAATTCTGGATATGGACACAATGTGCATACAGCGAAGGGCTTTTGAAAGAATCCCGGTCAATATCAAAGTCAGATTTTACTGTTATGATACGGATTATTTAGGAACAGTCACAAATCTTTCCGAAAACGGCATGTTCATCAGTATGAATAAAATGCTCTTCCCCTTTGATTCAAGAATAGATATCATCATTCCCCTGTCGGATAAACTTCTGCGGGTGCCTGTACTGGTCATAAGGATGACCAGATCGGAACAAATCTTCGACGGTATGGGAGTTGAGGTGCTGAATTCATCCCCGGATTACCTTGCTTTTGTCAGCAGCCTTAAATAAGCTGATTTAACTCACCAACTGATTGTTGAAAAAATCATTTTTAGCCCAGATTATTCATGAATTCGGAGCAGGTGTGGCGAAAAAACATATTGTGCGATACATTAGCGAAAACAGAAGAAATGCACTCTGCAAGAATGACGCTGTATATTATTTTTAAAATTTTATCGCTTTCAAGATGTTTTTGAGTCATGCCTGCTCCAAAGAAAAGTTTATGAATAATCTGGATTAACCATAAGAGTTGTCATGCCCGCAAAAGCGGGCATCCAGAAATACAAAAAAACTGGATTTCCGTTTTCAAGGGAATGACTACCATATGCTTGAAAACAGTTCTTTTAAGAAATCTTAAACCTTCCTACGGTTGACTGAAGGTCCGAGGCAAGTATCGCTATATTCTGGCTGGACATGGCTATCTGCTGGGCGCTTGTTGTGGCATTACTTGAAATCTTGGCAACAATCTCAATATCTTCACTTATCTGGTTTGCCGCGGAGCTCTGCTCTTCAGATGCAGACGCGATCTGAGTGATCAGGGATGACACTGCCTCAACCTGTGACACAATCTCTTTCAACGCGGTCCCGGCATTCCTGGCAAAACCGACCCCATTTTCAACTACGTTCATTTCGTTTTGCATGCTCAGTACTGCGTTGTTCGTGTATGTCTGTATCGTCTTGATGGTCTCCCCTATCTCCTTGGTCGCACTTGTTGTCTTCTCGGCAAGCTTTCTCACCTCATCCGCAACGACCGCAAAACCTCTCCCCTGCTCCCCGGCCCTGGCAGCTTCTATTGCCGCGTTTAATGCAAGAAGGTTAGTTTGCCCTGCAATATCATTGATAACCTTGATTATCGTGCCGACTTCATTGGAACGGTTTCCGAGCTGTTCCATCATCTGGGCCGTCTCCTTGCTCACATGAGCAATACCATTGATGCTCTCGATGCTTTTGTCCACGATCTCTCCTCCCTGCAACGCCACCCTGTTGGCCTCCTTTGCAGTCTCGGCAGCATCAGAAGCATTTCTTGCGACATCGATGATGGTTGAACTCAGTTCCTGAGAGGCAGTGGCGACCTGAGTTGATTTTGAATTCTGCTCCTGCGAGCCGCCGACTATCTGCTCCGAAGACGACGCCATTTCTTCTGCAGCAGAAGCGAGCTGCGCAACATTATCCTTAACGTTCCCGATTATGGTGCGCAGGCTCTCTGTCATCTTGTTAAAATCTTTCGCGAGTTCACCCACTTCGTTCTTGACCGTAATATCTTTTATTTCAACTGAGAGATTGCCATCCGCGATATCGTTGGCGGCTTTCAGAAGCGAAGCAAGAGGCTTTGTTATAGAATTAGTCATGTTCCACAGAAAATAAATAATCCCCGAACCAATAAGAACGCCAGAGATAAAGACAACAGTCAATATATTTTCCGATCTTTCTACTCTGATCAATAAGGCCCCGGGGTCTTTGCCTTCCTTAATTACTGATTCGAATTCAAGCAGGTCGAATTTTACATATAAAACAAATCCCGTAAACAGTAATGCCATAACACAAAACAATATCATCAATCTGTGTCCTATGGTCAGTTTCACTCTTAATGCCTCCTTTAAATATTGTGAGTAGCTCTTTTATCGGTATTTTATGTGAAATCCTGAATCCCTTCTGTTGATAAAACAGTTATAAAAAGATATCTTAGTAGCATGGCATACGTTATAGCATTTGCAGGAAAAGGCGGTACGGGAAAAACGACAATCGCTGCGCTTACAATACGTTATCTTGTTGAAAAGAAACAAAAACCGGTTCTCGCGGTTGATGCTGACAGTAATTCCTGCCTGAATGAGGCGCTTGGGGTCAATGTTCATGCAACGATAGGCAAATTACGGGAGGAATCCCTCGCAACCGTCCGCAGCGGAGGTGAAAGGCCCGGAGGCATGAGCATGGAGCAGCTTTTTGACTATCAGGTTCAGCAGTCCCTTATTGAGACCAAGGGGTTTGATCTCATGGTCATGGGCCGGCCTGAAGGCCCCGGATGCTACTGCGCAGCAAATAACATTATCCGAAAATATACCGACAAACTGTCCGATAACTATCCCTATGTCGTTATCGATAATGAGGCAGGGATGGAGCATCTAAGCAGGAGAACAACTCACAAGGTCAACCTTCTCCTTATAATCAGTGACCCCACACAGAAGGGAATGCAGACCGCAAAAAGGATAAACAGCCTCGTTGACGAGCTGGCCCTCGAAATAGATCAGCGCGAGCTTGTTGTCAACCGGATATCGGACGAAAACTTCGCCAGGCTGAAAGACGTGTCCGGTGATCTGCCGTTTGAGAATACCTTCAATGTCCCTGAGGACAAAAATATCTTCAACCTCGACCTTGAGGGCAGGCCAGTCTTTGATCTCCCTCCTGATTCTATCGCCTTAAAGACCGTGTTCGGGATACTTGATAAATGCAGGATCCCGTAACCATCTATTTAATTTTTTAATTATTAAATAACCCCTCTACATTTTTTATTCTCTATGTTATAATTTTGGACTTTGCTTCACCCTGTTCTTTTAATCACAGCAAGTCAATTTTACAAGGAGATATATTCATGATCATCATTGGCGAAAAAATAAGCGTTATCGCAAAAAAAGTAAGAGAAGCGATGAACAGCCGCGATCCAAAGCCCATACAGGAGCTTGCAGACGCACAGTGGAAAGCAGGCGCTCATTTTATAGATGTCAATACCGGCCCCGCGGAGGAAAAGGGCGAAGAACTCATGACATGGATGGTGCAAAGCATACAGGAGAAGGTCCATGCCCCGCTCTGCCTTGACACCACGAACCCTCAGGCTCTTGAAGCCGGCCTCAAGGCACATAACAATCGGTGGGGCAAACCTCTCATAAACTCAACTTCGAACGATCCTGAACGCTTCATCATGCTTGAACTTGCTGCGAAGTACCAGGCGCAGATCATAGCGCTCACCGTCGGCAAAGGCGGCCTTCCAGCAGACGCTGAAGAAAGATGCGGGATCGCAGCCGAGATCATGGCAAGGGCTGCAGAGTTCGGCGTGCAGCTTGAGGACATCTACCTGGACCCCCTTATATTACAGGTGTGCACCACACAGGACCAGGCAATGCACTCTATCAGGGCGATCAAGATGTTCCAGGAACTGAACGACCCTCCGATGAAGACAGTGGTCGGCCTCAGCAATATTTCAAACGGCGTTCCCAAGAATATGAGGAGTCTCATAGACAGGGTCTATCTGACATTATTAATATATGAAGGCCTTACAGCAGCGATCATGAACCCCCTTGATAAAGAACTGATGGATGCAATGAAGACAACCGAGGTGTTCATGGGGAAAACTCTGTACGCGCATTCTTATCTGGAAATGTAAACACGTAACACGTTATAGCGTGGAGCGTTATAGAGTTATAGCGTTAAAAAGAAAAAGACTAAACGCGATAAACTCTCAACGCTATAACTCGACAAACGCTATAACGCATTTTGGAGGTCATTATGGCATATGTAGTTCCAAAGGAATCATGCAGCGGCAAGGTACTGAGCGTTGATTTCGGAAAAGGCGAAAAAGCCGTCACAATAGGGGGTGAGAATGCCCTTCCCTTTCTGTCATTCGAAGGTGAGATACCCAACCGTCCTGTCATCGCGTATGAGATACAGGACACAAGGCCTGATGACTGGCCTGATACCGTAAAGAACATGTATAAGGACGTCAGCGGAGACACTGTTGCATGGGCCAAACACTGCCAGGACAATTTAAAGGCCACAGCAGTGGCTCTCAGGCTCATCAGCACTCACCCTGACAGGGAAAACCGTTCAGCCCAGGATGCGGCAAAGACAATAAAGGATGTCCTGGCCGCGATCAATATTCCGCTCATCATCCTTGGCTCCAACAATATTGAAAAGGACTCAACCGTCCTTGTGGCCGCTGCCGAGGCTGCAAGCGGGCACAATTGCATCATTGGAAAGGCACAGGAAGGAAATTACAAGACGATCGTTGCTGCGGCGCTCGCTCATAACCATAAATTGATCGCCATGTCAGAGCTCGACATCAACCTCGCGAAGCAGTTGAACATCCTGATAACCCAGATGGGTTTTGAAAAGGAAAAGCTCATTACTGACCCGATGTGCTCAGCGCTGGGTTACGGGCTTGAATATACCTATTCAGTTATGGAGAGAATAAGGCTTGCGGGGCTGCTGCAGAATGACGCGACCATGCAACCGCCCATACTCGGCGATGTCGGCATGTATGTCTGGAAGATCAAGGAAGTATCGGCCCCTGATTCTGAGGTCCCGGACTGGGGCGCCCTTGAAGAAAGAGGGATCACGTGGGAAGCGGTCACAGCAACGGCAATGATGATAGCTGGTACGAACCTGCTGATCATGAGACATCCTAAGGCAATAGAAACCGTTGAGAAGACGATAGCGGAACTGATCTAATGTGGCAGTGTTTAGTGACAGTGTCAGCAACGAAACAACCGACACTAATCACTGACACTTTTTAAATTTATTGGAGGTAAAAGATGGCATTAACCGGAGTTCAGATATTCAAATTTCTACCCAAGACAAACTGCAAGAAATGCGGGTTTCCGACCTGCCTTGCCTTTGCAATGGCATTGGCCCAGAACAAAGTGGAACTTTCAAAGTGCCCTGATGTCTCGGAAGAGGCGAAAAAGACCCTCGGAGAGGCTTCTGCTCCTCCGATACGGATGTTTGAACTCGGCACAGGCGCCAAAGCAGTGAAGATGGGTGGCGAGACCGTCCTTTTCAGGCATGACAAGAAATTCTTCAACCCCTGCGCTCTGGCAATAAATATAAAAGACAGTCTGAGCGACGATGAGATCGCAAAAAAGGCAACAGAGGTTGCTAATTCAGAGATAGAGCGTGTGGGACAAAAGCTCAGGGTTGACGCGATCTCCCTTGAATACGCATCCGGAAACAGCGCTCAGTATGAAAAAGCTGCCAGGCTCATCGCTGAAAAAGCGCCCGACGCAGCGATCATACTAAACTGCAAAGATGCCGCTGCTGCCGAGGCAGCCGTAAAGGCTGTTGCAGCAAGAAAACCCCTCCTGTACGGCGCAACACCTGAAAACGCCGAAGCCATGGCAAATATCGCAAAGACACATGCAGTTCCTCTCTGCGCATGCGCCCAGGGGCTTGAGGCATTAAGCGCCCTGACCGAAAAGCTGCAGGGACTTGGCGTGAGTGACCTGGTCCTTGATTCAGGCGCAAAGGCCGCGAAGGAGATCATTGAACACAACACACAGATAAGGCGTTCCGCTCTGAGGAAAAACTTCAAGCCCCTCGGTTTCCCCATTATAAATTTTGTGCTGAGAGATGATCCTGTTTATGAGGCCACGGCAGCTTCTGTCGCGATAGCCAAATATTCCTCGATCGTTGTCCTGAGCAGCATAGAAAAATGGAAGAACCTCGCATTGTTCACAGTCAGGCAGAACCTGTACACAGACCCGCAGGTGCCAATGCAGGTCGAACAAAAAATATACAAGATCAGCGAACCCAGCGCCAATTCGCCTCTTATGATCACAACCAATTTCTCGCTCACATACTTCATTGTCTCAGGAGAGGTCGAAAACAGCAAGGTGCCGAGTTTACTTGCGGTGATGGACTGCGAAGGATTATCAGTGCTCACTGCCTGGGCCGCCGGAAAATTCACTGCCGCAAAAATATCACAATTCATCAAAGAGAGCGGTATTGAAGGCCAGATCAGCCATAAGGAGCTTATCATCCCGGGACAGGTCGCCATTCTGAGCGGGGCGCTTGAAGACAAGCTCGAAGGATGGAAGATCACTGTCGGGCCGAGAGAGGCCAACGCGATCCCGACATTTTTAAAAAGCAAGGCTTCATGACCTTTTAAAATTTGATAATTTAGTTTAGAATAATTATAATTTAAAATTGCAAGTGCTAATTACCCATGGAAAAGTACAGGCGCTTTAATATCAAGCTGACACCCCAACGGATCGCAATTTTTGATTATCTGGAAGGAAACAAAAACCACCCTTCAGCAGAAGACATTTATAAGGCGGTAAAAAAGCAGTTTTCCACAATGTCCTTTGCCACTGTTTACAATACGCTCGAGGCGCTAAGGGAAAAGGGGAATGTAAGAGAATTGAAGATCGATGAGCATAAGAAGAGATATGATCCTGACATGAGCCCGCACCATCATGTGATATGCACCAAATGCAACGTCATTCATGATGTATTCAGCGATATTGGGGTGCATCTGCCTGATGAGGTCTCGAAAGGATTTGATATATCAGGAAAGAGCATTGAGTTTTTCGGTGTATGCAGGAAGTGCAAATACTAAGACATACGTTAATAAAGCCACATAATCGTCATTCCGGCTTGTCCGGAATCTTCCGGCAGAACGATTCCCGACGCGCTTCGCTTGCGGGAATGACAAACAATGTGGCTTTCATAACGTAGTTCTTAGTAACATCTGCCGGGATATCTCTCAGAATACGGGATCGTTCTCGCAACAAAAAGTCGAGTGACTATACATAGAATCAAACTACTCAGGAGGTTGAAATGTCAAAGATAATAGCCTCTGCCGCCATCAAGGCAGCACATTTGCTCGTTCAAAGAGCAGAGGAAATGCTTGAAAAAACTATCGCAGAGAAAGGCAAGGATTTTGTATTTGAATTCCCGGACACGGCGTTCTATCTTCCCATGATATACGCGATGACCGCATTCCCCGTAAAGACGCTGACTGACATGAAAGTGGCCCTCAGCATGACACGGGAGATGCTCCATGAAGAGCCTGAAGAAAAACTCTGGAAGCCTTATCTCGGAGAAGCCCTTGACTCCGGGATGGCAACTCTTTTTGCTGAAGAGATCATACTCGCGCTGAGATACATTAACGGCCTTGAACCGGTCACAGATCCGGAGACAGGCTACATATATAACGGATTCATCACTGACACGATTCAAAGGAACCTGGGTATCGCTCTCGTTGACGGCAGGATGCCGGGATTCGCAGCCATCATCGGAGCAGCGCCTGATGAAGACATTGCAGTAAAAATAGTCAGGGAACTGCAGGAGAAGAACATCCTTGTCTTTTTGTCCGGACAGTCAAAAGACAAAAACGGCAATCTCACGAGCGTTACCAAACAGCTCCTGAAAAAGAATGTTGCGCTCGGCTGGGAAACATACATAGTCCCCCTCGGGCCGGACACGGAGCACACCCTGTACGCGCTCGACTGGGCGATCAGGGCCTCGCTCATATTCGGCGGTAAAAAGCCGGGTGATTATAAAGAGCATCTCAAATATCAGAAAGACAGGGTCTTTGCCTTTGCAATCGTCCTCGGCGAACTCGACGAGATCAAGTGGTCCACTGGAGCCGGCGCCATCAATATGGGCTTCCCCGCGGTCTGTGACACAAACGTCCCTGTTATCCATCCCACCGGGGTATGCACCTACGAACACGTAGACAAGGAATTCGATCACGACAAGATCGTGCAGAAAGCGATCGAGGTCAGAGGACTTAAGGTCACGGTTGAAAAGCCGCCGATCCCAGTGTCATTCGGACCTGCATTTGAGGGCGAAAGGATCAGGAAAGAGGACATGTTCATCGAGTTCGGCGGACAGCGCTCCCCTGCCTTTGAATGGGTCAGGACCAAAGAACTCCACGAGATCGAGGACGGCAAGGTCGTGATCGTCGGCACTGATGTGGAAGAACGCTACAAAAAAGGCGGCGTGATGCCTCTTGCCATTGTCATAGATGTTGCCGGCAGAAAAATGCAGAAGGACTTCGAGGCGATCATCGAAAGGAAGCTCCATCACAATATCAATGAAGCGCAGGGGCTCTGGCACATGGGACAGCGCGACATTGTTTGGATGAGGATCAACAATCAGTCTTATAAGGACGGTATCACCCTTGAGCATATAGGCGTCATTCACAACACAATGACGCATCACAGGTTCAAGTCTATCGTCGACAAGGTGCAGGTCACCCTTTATGTCGATGAGAAAGACGTTCTCGAACTGCAGGAAGAGGCACGGAAAGTATATAAAGAAAGAGACCACAGGCTTGCAGGACTTACTGACGAATCAGTCGATACATTTTATTCCTGTCTCCTGTGCCAGTCTTTTGCCCCTTCGCACGTATGCGTGATAAGCCCGGAGCGTCTCGGGCTCTGCGGCGCTTACAACTGGCTCGATACCCGCGCAGCGTATGAGATCGATCCGACAGGCGGCAACCAGCCGATCATGAAAGGCGAGGCGCTGGACGCAACAAAGGGAAGATGGGCCGGCGTTGACAGTTACCTGAAAAGCAATTCTGCAGGCGCAGTGGACTCATTGAACCTTTACACGATCATGGACAACCCCATGACATCCTGCGGCTGCTTTGAATGCATAGTCGCGATCATCCCTGAGGCAAACGGGGTCATGCTGGTACAGAGAGGACACACCGGTATGACGCCGGCCGGAATGAAGTTCTCCACTCTCGCCGGAACAGTGGGCGGCGGCACCCAGAACCCTGGTTTTATGGGGATCGGGGTAAACTTTATCACAAGCAATAAATTCCTTTTTGCCGACGGCGGCATCAAGAGGGTCGTCTGGATGACAAAGAATTTAAAAGAGAGGATCGGAGAGGACTTCAAGAAACGCGCTGCTGAAGAAGGCGTGCCCGACCTGCTCGATAAAATAGCAGACGAGACCATAGCAGAGGATTCGGAAAAACTCATGGAGTTCCTTGCAGGCGCAGAACATCCTGCCCTGACAATGGACCCGATGTTTTAAAGCGTTATATAGTTATAGCGTTGAGAGTTATAGGGTTGAACAACGCATAACGCTATAACGCGATAGACGTTAAAACGCACTACGCGATAAACGTTATTTAAGGAGGCAACATGAATAAAGTCGTAAAAAGCGCAGGTTCATCAGCCGGAGTGATAATACAGTGGGCTGAGGATCATAAACTTGAGACATGTTTTGAAAGAGCTGAAAAACTTAAGCCCTGCCCTATCGGCGAAACAGGCGCCTGCTGCAAGGTATGCCACATGGGACCCTGCAGGCTTATCGGCAAAAACGCGGAAGAAGAGGCACGGGGAGTGTGCGGGGCCACGCTTTCCACAGTCGCCGCCAGAAATATGGTGAGAATGATCGCAGCCGGAACAGCAGCGCACTCGGACCATGCAAGAGACATGGCTTATACGCTTCTTGCGGCATCCACAGGTGAAGCCAAGGACTTTATGATAAAGGATGTGAAGAAACTTTACCGCGTTGCAGACATACTGGGAATTGAATTCGAAGGCAGGCCGGTCAACGATGTAGGAAAGGACGTTGCGAACACTTTCCTTCAGGACTTCGGAAGACAGTTAGGTGAATTGAACTATTGCAAGCGCGCACCCAAAAAGACGCAGGAGAGATGGAAAAAATACGGCATCACGCCGCGCGGCATTGACAGGGAAGTCGTTGAGGCCATGCACAGGACCGCCATCGGCGTGGACCACGATCCCGACCATCTCCTCTCACACGGACTGAGGACTGCGCTTGCCGACGGCTGGGGCGGTTGCATGATCTCAACAGACATCACTGACATACTGTTCGGAACCCCCAAACCCATAAAGGCAGAAGCGAGCTTCGGTATTTTCAAGGAAGATGAGGTCAATCTCATCGTGCACGGCCATGAACCAACGCTTGCCGAGATACTTGTTGACGTTTCATCGTCCCAGGAAATGATCGACTATGCAAAGACAAAAGGCGCAAAAGGCATCAACCTCGGAGGTATGTGCTGTACTGCTAACGAAGTGCTTATGCGGCACGGTATCCCGACTGCGGGTGGTTTTACGAATCAGGAACTTGGCATAATAACAGGCCTTATCGATGCGATGACAGTTGATGTTCAGTGCATCATGCCTGCCATAGTGGACCTTTCCAAAAAGTTCCATACCAAAATAATTACAACAAGCCCGAAGGCCCATATCACAGGGGCTGTACGCGTGGAATACGATGAACACCACGCAAAAGATATTGCAAAGACCATAGTTAAAATGGCGATCGACAATTACCCGAACAGGAAAGCTGAGGGCAGCCACGTTACAGAGAAATTTCCGCTTATCGGCGGCTTCTCTCACGAATATATCGAGTACATGCAGGGCGGCAGATGGCGCGGCTCGTTCCGGCCTCTCAATGACGCGATCATGGCAGGAAGGGTCAGAGGCGTTGTTGGCCTCGCCGGCTGCGATAATCCGAGGGTTCCTTCTACCGGGCTTCACAAGTATCTCGCGGTCGAGCTAATAAAAAATGACGTACTGATCGTCTCAACAGGATGCGGCTCTGCTGCCTGCGGGTCAGCGGGTTATATGACCCCGGAAACGGCCCTTGAACTTGCGGGCCCCGGACTGAGAGAAGTATGCGAGGCGATAGGAATTCCGCCTATCCTGCATCTCGGAGCATGCGTTGATAATTCGAGAATACTCACGATTGCTACGGCAATGGCTGCTGAAGGCGGCCTCTCCGATGAGATCGCCGGAATGCCGGCAGTCGGCATCGCGCCTGAATGGATGTCTGAAAAGGCCATAGCCATCGGCTGTTACTTTGCAGCATCAGGCGTACCTGTCATATTCGGCGGTGAATCTCCGGTCGGCGCAAGCAGTGAAGTTACAAAGATCATGACCGAGGTCTGGATGGAGCGTTTCATGGGAGCGCTTCATTTTGAGCCGGACCCTGAGAAGATGCTTGAAATGACATTGAATTACATAGACGCAGCAAGAGAAAGGCTCAAATTGAGAAAATACGAGCCGGGCAAATTCGGAGCTGAAAGAGTGCTCATGGATATGGCCGCAAGAAGAGAGATTAAAAACGCTGCGGTCCCGCATGCTGGAGTCGGAGGTATCAATGAGTCTGAAGGTTGATGAGATCATCGGTCATGTCGGTGATGTGCTGACCGAATCACAAAAGAAAAGAGGCATCCTTATCCATGCTTTTCAGAAGATACAGGAAGAGCACAATTATCTTCCAGAAGAAGAGCTGCTGAAGCTGTCTAAAAACCTCGGCATCCCGCTCTCAGATGTTTACAGCACAGCCACGTTCTACAAGCAGTTCTACTTTACTCCGCGCGGCAAAAAAATAGTGCGCGTATGCACAGGGACTGCCTGTCATGTCAGAGGCGCGTCAAAAGTCCTTGACAGGATCAAGGATGAGTTCAGCATCGAAGAAGGCGAGACCACTTCCGATCTCGCCATGACGCTTGAAACCGTTGGATGCATAGGATGCTGCGGGCTTGCTCCTGTAGCCACGATCAATGAAGATATTGTCGGCGAGATTGATGTAAAGAAGACCGTGCAGATGATAGAGGAGATAAAAAAATGATCATCGAGAGAATGTCATTGCGAGGGACTTCAGTCCCGAAGCAATCCCGGCTTATCAGAGATTGCTTCGCTTCGCTCGCAATGACAATAATGAATGACTAAATTTGATCAAGGTGGTAATTATGCCAAAACTGAAAGATGCAAATGAATTAAACGAACTGAGGCAGAAACTTTCAAAAGAAACCTTCAAGCCCAACACCCTGAGGGCGCGGGTCTGTTGCGGCACAGCATGTACAGCAACAGGCGCCTCTCAGGTCATTGACGCTTTCAAAAAAGAATCCGCAAGCACCGGAGTAGACGTAGAGATCGTAAAGACAGGCTGTCAGGGCATCTGCCAGAAGGGGCCCGTTCTCAAAGTTGAACCAATGGACATTTTCTATCAGAGGACCAAGCCGGGCAATGTACCCTGGATCATGAGCTATTCGATCCTCGGGAATATGCCGTTCAGGCAGGGCCTTTACAGAGACAACTTCCTGAGCGAACCGGTGCCGGTCATGACCGATATCCCCTTTTACAAAAAACAGAAGAGGATCGCGCTAAGGAATAACGGCATAGTTGACCCGTGCAATATCGGCCATTTTATCGCTGTCGGCGGCTACTCTGCTTTGGGAAAGGCTCTCACTTCAATGACTCCGGATGAAGTATTGAATGAAGTGGACAAAGCGAATCTGAGAGGCCGCGGCGGCGCAGGATTCCCGGCAGGAAAAAAATGGAAACATACCAAGGCCTCGCCTGAAAAACTAAGGTTCGTGATCGCAAACGGCGACGAAGGCGATCCGGGCGCGTTCATGGACCGGTCGATCATGGAAGGAGACCCGCACAGTCTGCTTGAAGGCATGGCTCTCTGCGCATATGCAATTGAAGCGCAATACGGCATCATTTACGTCCGCCATGAATATCCTCTTGCCGTCAAGAATTTAAGAATTGCCATTAAGCAGGCCGAAGAGCTGGGGCTTCTCGGCAATAACATACTCGGCGCTGATTTCAGCTTTACCATGGACATCAGAGAAGGAGCAGGCGCATTTGTATGCGGTGAATCAACAGCCCTTATTGCTTCCATCGAAGGTGAAAGAGGATTTCCAAGGCCGAGGCCGCCGAGACTCTCGGAGCGCGGCGGCGGCGCATGGGGCTATCCGAGCAATTTGAACAATATCGAGACATACGCCTGCGTTCCGGTCATTATTGAAAAGGGGGCCGATTCCTTCCTTTCTATCGGCACAAAAAATTCTCCCGGCACAAAGGTCTTTGCCCTTACCGGCAAAGTAAAGAACACCGGCCTTGTGGAAGTGCCAATGGGTATCACCCTGCGTGAAATAATCTATGATATCGGAGGCGGCATCCTTGAAGACAAGAATTTCAAGGCAGTCCAGACAGGAGGCCCGTCTGGCGGATGCATACCGGCGGAGCACCTGGACCTCCCGGTTGATTTTGATTCCCTGGCATCTGTCGGATCGATGATGGGTTCAGGCGGAATGGTCGTAATGGACGAAGAAACATGCATGGTGGATGTTGCAAAATTCTTCCTGTCATTCACCCAGTCGGAATCATGCGGGAAAT
Organism: Nitrospiraceae bacterium; assembly: GCA_003599425.1. Taxonomy (GTDB): domain Bacteria; phylum Nitrospirota; class Thermodesulfovibrionia; order UBA6902; family UBA6902; genus SURF-23. The sequence goes on from QZKC01000068.1 coordinate 98,787, forward strand.
GTCCTCCATGCCGTATAGGCACATATCAGATGCTTGAGATACTGAAAAAAATAACTACGGGCAAGGGCGAGCAGGGCGATATCGAAAGACTGGAAGAGCTTGGCAAGAGGATAGTCAAAGGCTCCCTGTGCGGTCTCGGCAACAGCGCTCCTAACCCGGTTCTTACCACGATCAAATACTTCAGGGAAGAATATGAGGAACATATCAACGATAAATACTGCCGCTCCAAGGTCTGCAGCGGACTCGGAATGTACACAATAGACCATGATGAGTGTTTCCTTTGCGGACTTTGCAAACAAGCCTGCGCCTTCAACGCGGTCAAGGAGACGAGGAAGAAGTTTTACATCGATCAGGATTACTGCACAAAGTGCAAGGCGTGCTTCACCGCATGCCCGATAGGCGCAGTAAAGATCAGTAAACAGAAAAGACAGAGGTCGGGAGTAAAGAGCTGAAAACCGGATTCCCGCCTTCGCGGGAATGACGTTTATGATACAGGAGCAATTATGACGCAGGAAGACAAAAAAGAAGTAAAGATGGAAGATGTAAAAGCAAAGGCGGATGAGAAGAAATGCCCGGCCCAGAGATCTCTTGTATTTATCAATGAGTTTCTCTCAGGCCCTATGTGCGGGAAATGCTTCCCCTGCTCTTTCGGCAGCTACGAGGCACGCATCAGGGTCAGCAGGCTGCTGGACGGCACAGCTACAGAGAAAGACATCGCAGCCGTCAGGAGGATCGCTTCAATTATGGCTGAAGCCTCCATGTGCAAAAAAGGCAAGGATACCGCGAAGTATATTTCAGATCATATCGACTCAGATGAATTAAAAGAACACCTTTCAGGAAAATGTCCGCACAATGAATGCGTTCAATACATGAAGTATCTTATTATTCCTGAAAAATGCACCAGGTGCGGCATCTGCCTTGATGTATGCAGGGACAATGCCATTGCCGGAGAGAAAAAGAGGACCTTCCTCTCAGGCTATCAGCCCTTTGAGATCGTGCAGAAAAGATGTACCAAATGCGGCGAGTGCATAAAAGTCTGCCCGACAGACGCGATCATACTTGTTGACGCAGGAGTTAAAGAACCGGCAGGAGTGTAAACTATAATGTATTTTCGGTCATTCCGGGCTTGTCCCGGAATCCAGGAAAAAAGAACTGGATCCCCGCCTTCGCGGGAATGACGATTCTGAAATGAATATAATTTTTATAACTGGAGGTCGTACATGTCAAAGACAATAAGCTTGAAAATAGACGGGAAGGACGTAAAGGTCCCGGAAGGCACCAATCTCATTGACGCAGCAGAATCAGCGGGCATACATATCCCGAACCTCTGCTACCTGAAAGGAATGAGGGGCATCGGCGCATGCAGGATGTGCCTTGTTGAAATAGAAGGATCAAAGGCCCCTGTCGTCGGCTGCATAACAAGGGCCAGGGAAGGCATGAGCGTACGGACCAGTACAGAACAGATCGAGGATACGAGAAGCTTCATCCTCGACCTCATCCTCTCCATGCATCCCCTTGACTGCATGACCTGCACGAAGGCCGGAGTATGCACGCTACAGAAATATGCATACGACCATGAAGTCAAAGAATCCAATTTCACGAGAAAGAAATTCGGCTTTGCTACTGATACAGCAAACCCGTTCATCAAAAGAGACCCTGATTACTGCATTCTCTGCGGACGGTGCGTGAGGGTCTGCAAGGAACAAGGCACCAACGTGCTCGATTTCATGGGCAGAGGGGTCGGCGCCAAGGTGGTCACTGCCATGGAAAAACCCCTCCAGGAATCAGGATGCACATTCTGCGGAAGCTGCATTGACGCATGCCCGGTAAATGCCATCCTTGAAGCGGACAGATGGAGAAAAGGCAGGGAGTGGGATTATGAAAAAACAAACTCCGTATGCCTTGCGTGCGGCAACGGCTGCAATATAACCATCCATACAAATAACAGCACTGTCGCGAAGGTCAGCTCTGGCGGTGATGAAGGCTCTGTAGAACATTATATCTGCGCAACCGGCAGGTTCGGATTTGATTCAGTGCTCTCGGATGCGCGGGTCCTGAGCCCGATGATCCGGGTTAACGGCGAACTGAAAGAGGCCTCCTGGAAAGACGTCCTGAACGTTGTCGCTGGCAAACTGAAAGCATCCGGCGGGAATACCGGTATCATCAGCACCGCCGGGATTCTCAACCAGGACGCATTCGTGCTTTCCAGGTTTGCATCAGATGTCGTGAAGACAAAGAACATAGATACCACCGCAAGCCTCTACGCAGATGCGGACTCCATGAAATTCTCCGATGCAGCGAATATAGATTCTGCCGACGTGATCGTGCTCGCTGGCCTGAACCCTTCTCAATGGGAGAGGGTGCTTCCAGCGCTTGACGCCTCGATCAGAAGGAAGATATCCAGAGGAGGAAAACTTATAGTCCTTAACTCCGGCGATACACGCGCCTCCTCCGTAGCAGCAGTGAACATCAAGGGCGAGGAAGCCTCATCCCTTGCACAGATAGCAAAGGCCCTTATCGGAAAAGGCAAGAAAGCGGAAAGCAATCTTGAGACCGCTGTTTCCGGTATCGCAGTATCAGAAGACGCAGACAAGGCAGCGGCTTTGCTTGCAGAGGCAAAAGCTCCCGTAATATTCTGCTCCCCTGCCCTCTTCAATGCCGCAAAAAATATTTCTCTGCTGACAAATATAAAAGTTGTCGCAGCGCCATACGAGGCAAACGCAAGAGGCGTTGTCTTATTAGGCCTCACCACAGAAGGCAAAACATACAAAGAAATGGCAGAAGGCGGCGTTGAGGTTCTTTACGCGGTCGGTGAAGTCCCGGTCACAAAAAGGCCCAATGTGAACTTTCTGATCGTTCAATCCTCATACATGACTGATCTCGCGAAACAGGCTGATGTCGTACTCCCTGCCGCAACATACTTTGAATCGGATGGAACGATACTCAACTATCTCGGCAAACTGAAGGAAGCCGTGAAAGCGGTCGACCCTGCCGGAGAAGCAAAACAGCACAAGAACATACTCATTGAGCTTTCAAAGGTTATGGGCTCTCCCATAAAAGAATCCGCTGCCGCAATGAAGAGCGCGTTCCAGGTGAAGGAGAAACCAGAGTTCAAGCCCTTCGAGAAAAAGAAAGGCCTCGACGTGGATCCACTGGAACTAACTGAATCGCTTAACAAGTCCGTGATATATTCATCACGCCTCGTGTGGCTCAAAGAAGTGGCAGCAGTAGCAGCGGGATAATTTTGTAACATAATCATGTAGGGGTTTGATTAATCAAACCCCTACATACCATCCGCCGGACTCCTCACCGCAAGCCCCGGCGTATTCAGGACATGGGTATATATCATTGTCGTTGAAACATCGGAATGCCCGAGCAGTTCCTGCACTGTCCGTATGTCATATCCGCTTTCAAGAAGATGCGTGGCAAATGAATGTCTCAACGTATGGCAGCTTACTTTCTTGTAAATATTCAGCAGATGGACTGCTTTCTTCAGTTCCTTCTGGAGTGCATTCTCGTTCACATGATGACGCCGCACCTTCCCGCTCCGCGGATCGACAGACAGATTATTTGCCGGGAATACATACTGCCAGATAAATTCTTTTGGCGCGTTCCCGAACTTTCGTTCAAGTGACGGCCATAGATAAACCTCACCGAAGCCTTTTGCGATATCTCCTTCATGTAATTTTTTCACAAAGTCCAGTTGCTCCCTCAGTGCCTGATGAAATCTCTTTGGAAGGATAGTAATACGGTCCTTCTGTCCCTTGCCGTCACGCACGATTATCTGCTTCTGCGCAAAGTCTATATCCTTTACTCTCAGCCTGACGCACTCCATAAGGCGCAGTCCGCTCCCATAGAGAAGTCCCGCCATAAGGGCATATGTGCCGGACAGGGCGTTGAGCACCCTGTCAACTTCCTCCCGCGCAAGCACTACAGGGAGGCGGACCGGACGTTTGGCTCTTGTGAATTCCCCGATCTCGCCCAAGTCCTTTTTCAGTACATGAGTGAACAGAAACACAATTGCGTTGAGCGCCTGATTCTGGGTGCTCGCGGAGATCATTTTTTCCACGGCAAGATGATCAAGATAGGTCTTGACATCAAGAGATGAGAGGTCTTCAGCTAATTTCGGCCTGTGAAAATGCAGAAACCGGTTCACCCATTGTATATATGTCTGCTCAGTGCGTATGGAATAATGGCGGACGCGTATCTCGGTCTGGAGCCGCTTGAATATGTCTTTTCCAGATGAATTGCTTTTGACGTTTTCCTTAATGGTTTCATGTTGTGGCCTCACAAATGGCATTGCGGTAGTCAGGGAAACCTTCAAAAAGTCACGGTACAAATGCCCCAATGCAATTCTTGCCTTATCTATCTGCCACCTCTTTATTTTGCCGCCATTTGACAGATGATCAACAAAGTTCTTCACATCCTGAGCAGTGCATTTGTGCAGAGGAGTTTTTTTCATGAAAGCGGCAAACTCTTTTCCCCAATACAAATACAATCTTGCATTTATATCAGGCATGCCTCTTCTTATCATGAAATCACGATACTCTCTCCAAAAGCCTTCATCAACAGTTATAGATTGAGCATCATCGTATTGCGGCGTACCCTTCCCATTTGAAATAGAATCCATTTAGTCCCCTCCGGATAAAGGATCTTGATATGATTAGGATTTTTCTCGCCATGTCCCGTATGGCACCTACATTATAACCCATGATTAAAGAGAAATGTAACCTTCCGTAAACAAGTATTTTTTTCTTGCTTTTCCTTTCAGCTCTGAATTAGAATTAAATCACGCTCTTCATTCTTTCCATACAGGTTGTCTCAGGGGGCAAGGCTTACATAGGATCAAGAGCGGGTTTTTAGCAAAATCTAAGAAAATCAAAATGTTTAAAGTAAATGTTTTTCAATATTGTGCTATACAGAAGAAGGCATATTGAGAAATTACAGAAAGAGGCATATTCAATATCCCTCCTTCTGTCTAATATCTGTTGGACTTAGTGCTTTGAAAGCAGGAATAACAGGCGAAAGCCTTAATTGAAATAGAAGTACCATGTGGGGACATGGCGACAATCCAGGGAATAATAAA
>QZKC01000083.1 GCA_003599425.1 Nitrospiraceae bacterium
TGCCACCACTCCTCCTTATTGAAAAGAAGGCAGTTTAGCATCTTACAACCGGACATTCTTATTTTGGTTGTTTAGGACATTATCATTTTGGTATTACACACCTAAATTGCAACAGATGTCCCACACTGAACACCCCTGTTAACATCTTAACCAGATCTCTGATAAATTCACTTAGCTTATTATTCCGTGTGAAAGTTCATTTGCTCAGCGCCTTCTTTATCCCCCTCGCTGCCTGCCGTATTCTGTGTTCGTTCTCGACAAGGGCAAAACGCACAAATCCTTCCCCTGCCGGGCCGAAACCGATCCCCGGGGAAACTGCCACGCCCGCTTCTTTGATGAGATGCTTTGCAAATTCGAGCGAACCCATTTCCTTGAACGGCTGGGGGATCTCCGCCCAGACAAACATGGTCGCCTTTGGAGGTTCGATGACCCAGCCTGCATTGTTCAGTCCCTGTATCAGCACATTTCTCCTGTTCTCGTAGATCTTAGCTATTTCGCCAACACAGTCCTGCGGACCTCTCAGAGCGATGATGCTCGCGATCTGTATAGGCTGAAACATACCATAGTCAAGATAGCTCTTGATCTTTGTGAGCGCCCCGACTATTTCACTGTTACCCACGCAGAAGCCGACCCGCCATCCTGCCATAGAATAGCTTTTTGTGAGAGAGAAAAATTCCACACCGACATCTTTTGCGCCTTTTGCCTGAAGAAAACTCGGCGGTTTATAACCGTCAAAGGCAAGATCAGCATATGCAAAATCATGGATCACGATCAGATCATTCGCCTTTGCAAAATCTACCACCCGCTGAAAAAACTCACGGTCCGTGCACGCAGTGGTAGGATTATGCGGGAAGTTGATAAGCAGTATCTTCGGTTTCGGCCATAGGGTGGGAGCCGTTTTATTCTTTTGAATTCAAACATACCTTAAGAAAGTTCAAAAGCACAAAAGAGCAAAAGCATGTGAGCGGAAAATATCCCCCAAAAGCTTTTGCACTATTGCACTTTTACAACCATGATTTATTCCAAATAAAAGTTATGAAAATGTGGCCTGACCCTGTGGATTATTATAATACATTTTGTGTGCGTCCATAGAACTGCGCGTCAACGGTGATGATGCAACAGCGCTGAATCCCATTTCAAGTCCTTTTATCCGGTACTGCTCAAACACTTCAGGTCTTACATATTCGACTACAGGGATATTGTTTCTCCGGGGCTGCAGGTATTGTCCTATAGTCAGGAAATCACACCCCGCGTCTCTGAGATCGCTCATAACAGACATTACCTCATACTCGCTTTCTCCAAGACCCAGCATAATGCCTGATTTGGTCTTTATATCAGGATACGTTTTCTTTGCGGTCTTCAGCATGTTGACTGACGTCATATAAACCGCCACTGGCCTGACCGCGGGGTAAAGGCGCGGGACTGTTTCGATATTGTGGTTAAATACATCCGGGCCCGCTTCAAGCACTGTTTTTAATGCCTCAACGTTACCTGTAAAATCGGGCGTCAACACCTCTATTCTTATGGATGGATTATTTTTTCTGACCGCGTGAATTGTTTTCGCGAACTGACCCGCGCCGCCATCGGCAAGGTCATCCCGCGTAACTGAAGTGATGACGACAAATTCAAGCCCGAGAGCCAGGGCTGCTTCAGCAACTTTTTCAGGTTCATGCGGGTCCACAGGCAGAGGTTTTGAAGATGCGACTGCACAGAACGCGCAGTTCCTCGTGCATCTGTCGCCAAGGATCATGAAAGTTGCCGTGTTTTCCGAAAAACACTTCCCCTGATTGGGACACCGCGCCTCTTCACAGACCGTTGATACCCCGTGATGCCGCAGGATCTTTTTTGTTCCGTGAGTACCGGTAGCTCTGACCTTTATCCATTCAGGATGCCTCATAGATGTTAAACATAACCAATTTCTGTGCCCATGTCAAATCAGGAAAGTGCGTGTCAAACCAGTTCAGAGACGCCGATAGAACCTCCCTGTCATCTTTGATGCAGTTTATTGACTTTATTGTTTATTATGGTATTCTTTATTCCAGAAACCTTTTTTGTTATTTCATAATCATAAATAAGGAGGATACATGCAAAAGGTTATTGCATCAGTTATTTTGCTGTTGTTTGTCGTTCAGGTCACAGGGTGCAGCACTATGCAGGAAACAGTAAAGGGGCATGAGGGAGCGGCAACAGGCGCTGGCGTTGGCGCTGTTACAGGAGCTGTCTTAGGCAGTGTTATCGCCGGGTCAGGATCAAGGACTGAAGGAGCGATCATCGGAGGCCTTGCCGGAGCCCTTATCGGCGGAGCAGTAGGCCATTATGCATTTGACCAGAAAAAGACCAGAGAAGAAACAGCCCAGAAATATAATTACCAGTCATCATCAGGTACGATGGTCAGGCTTGAAGATGCTTCCCCTGAACCGGCAAAGGTCAAACAGGGAGATAAAGTAGAACTGAAGGCAACATATGCAGTTATGACACCTTCACCTGAAACTGAAGTCAGTATCACGGAAATGAGGGAAATAAAACTCGGCGATGAGATAGTCGGGAAACCCGAAGTGAGCGTTATCCGCAAGGGTGGCACGTATACATCTGCTGTCCCGATGTTCCTGCCGGCTGACGCCAAGAAGGGAACTTACACAGTGCTCACTACTATACAGACTGCTACGGCAAAGGACACAAGAGAGACTAAATTTGTTGTGCAGTAGTCTGAACCAATTAAAGTTCAGACAGGTTATGAATTTCTCTGAAGCAAGCCATGGTTAAGGTCCGCAAATGAATTCAGGTGGTAATAGAGCTTTATTTCCTGCTGCTCAACTTCTCCATCAACTGTTTTAAGCCCGCTAATATCTGCAGAGGGGTCGGCGGGCAGCCGGGGATATAGAAATCTACCGGTATTACATTGGCAACACCGTTGGTGACCGCATAGCTCCCTTTATACACCCCGCTGTCAACTGCGCAATCGCCGCAGGCAAGTACGATCCTCGGTTCGGGCGTTGCGAGATACGTCTTTTTTAACGCAAGCTCCATCTGTCTTGAGACCGGGCCGGTCACAAGCAGCATATCTGCATGCCGGGGGGATGCGACAAAATCTATCCCGAATCTCTGTATATCGTAAATGGGGTTCACGAGCGCTGTGCACTCCCATTCGCACGCGTTGCACGACCCTGCGTCAACCTGCCGTATCCTCAGTGACCTGCCAAAGATACGGTCAATGCCATTTATGAGGTCAGTTAAGTGTTCTTCATCAGGAAGTATTTTCAGCTTATCCGGAACTTCAATAACATTTTTTTTGCCTGTTATGTTTTTTAATATCTGTTTGATCATGTTCGAAATCATTTTTCCCCTCCCCTTCATCCCCTCCCGTCAAGGGAGGGGAAACCATTTAACCCTCTCCCCTGGCGGGAGAGGGCAAGGGTGAGGGGGAACTTACTCTTACATATCACATCCCGAATACGACAAATTAAAGCTCTTGTTGCAGAGCGGAAAGTCCGGCACGATATTGCCGTGAACCGCAAACGGCACAACAGGCCAGTTGCAGAAAGACGGTGACCTGAGCTTCACGCGCACCGGTTTCCCCTGCTCATCCGACATCACCCAGTAAAATACAGACCCTCTCGGCGTCTCCGTATATCCGAGCGAGCAGGAATACGCAGGCGCTTTATCGACAGCAACTGACAGCTCTCCTTTGTAACTGCTCTCAAGAAGGGTATTTATCATGGAGATGGAGCACTCCGCCTCCGCAGCGCGCACCATCATACGCGCATATACGTCGCCCCGCGCCTGTGTATGAGGTTCGAAATACAGCCTGTCATAGAGCAGATGTGCGTGCGCCTTCCTGACGTCATCGTTTATGCCTGACGCGCGGGCTGCAACACCAGTTACCCCCATCTTCCGGGCAATCTCTCCTGACAGCACGCCTGTATTTTCAAGCCGTTCGATATGGGAAACAGTTCCAAGGAGGAATTTCATAAGGTCCTTATATTCATGTGTCACAGCATCGATTGTCTTCATGATATCCTCAGTGTGCCGAAAGATATCTTTTGCAACGCCGCCAACAATATTCACTCCCCTCAGATATCTGCTCCCTGTCAGCCTGTCGTTCAATTGCATCAGGCGTTCTTTAATGACCGCGCCCTTTGCATATCCTAAAGCAAGCCCTGTCCCTGCGCAGATATTGCCGATGTCCCCGATATGGTTATAAAGCCTCTCAAGTTCAAGGAGGAGGGTCCTGACAGCCTGTGCTTTCTCAGTGATCTCAGCCCCGCACATCCTTTCAACCGCCAGACAGTATGCGGTTGCATGGGAAAACGAGGAAGTCCCTGAAACACGCTCAGCAAGCTTCACCCCTTGAGAAAAGCTCATGCCTTCAAAATGCTTCTCTGTGCCTTTGTGTGTATAGAACAATCTTGGTTCAAGAAAAAATATCGTCTCTCCCACCGCGCTGAACCTGAAATGCCCGGGTTCTATGATCCCGGCATGCACGGGGCCGACAGGGATTTCGTAGATACCCTCGCCTTCAACCTGCAAAAAATCAGAAGGGGATTTTATTGCGGAGACTTCTCCCCATGTCTTCAGATCTTCATCGCTGATCTTCCAGTCCTTTCTTAATGGATGGGAATCAGCAGGAAAGGGATCATGAAATACAAGCCGTCTTGTATCAGGATGTCTTACCGGAAAAAGCCCGAACATGTCCTTTATTTCACGCTCGTACCAGTGAGCGGCTGGTATATTTACCGTAAGAGAAGGGTATGTAAGGTCATCCTTCAGAGGCAGAACAATAATGGAAAATGCATCCTTCCCCGGCACAGAGAACACAACATATAGCCTGAATGTCCCGTTGATCTGCCTCTCATCTGTGGCAAACATGAGCCTGAGGATGCCGCCCTTCTTTTCAAGGTAAGTACATACATCCCTGAAATCCTCCCTCATAACCTCGTAATATTCCTCATTCAGATGCTTCTTTATCAGTACTTTTCTATGATAGCTCTTTTCCATTCAGTTCCCTTCCCGTCAACCCCGCCCTATGATGCCTATACAGGCCTCTATTATTGTCTCAACAGCATCCGGCACATGAAGACCGAGCACAATGATCAAGACCGCCATGACGATCATTATTCCGTTTGACAGCAGTCCTGACAGTGTTCCGTTCTCTGCTGATCGCTGACTGCTGATTGCTGACTGCTGATTGCTGTTAAAAAGCATTTTCCCGAAGCCCGCAATAATTCCATAAAAAACTGCCACGATTGACAGCAAAAAAAATCCGATAACCAGCCATGCACCTTTATCCACCCCTGCTTTTATCACAGTGAATTCGCTGATAAAGATATTGAACGGCGGTGTTCCGGCAAGCGAAAGCGCTCCGATAAATGAAAGAGTCCCAAGCAGAGGCATTGAGGTAAGCACACCACGGACATTCTCTATTCGGGTTGATCCGTAAGCAGCCTGGATCTTTCCAGAGGCAAAGAACATCAGCGGTTTCGAAAGCGCGTGGTTCAGGATATGAAGGAGCGCCCCGTACATCCCAACCGGGCCTCCGATCCCGGCGCCGAGGGAAATTATCCCCATATGCTCGATGCTGCTGTATGCAAGGAGCCTCTTGTAATTGCTCTGGACCAGAATGAAGATGGACGATAAGACAATGGAGATCATACCGAAGATCATCAACAGATTTCCAGTGAACTCTGCCCCTGTTGAAGGAGCAACTATCGACATGAACCGGATTATTCCATAGAAAGCAGTATTCAGAAGAATACCTGACAGCAGCGCACTTATCGGGCTTGGGGCCTGACTGTGCGCGTCCGGCAGCCAGTTATGCAGGGGTGCAAGTCCTGCTTTTGTTCCATACCCTACGAGTACAAAGACAAACGCAAGCTTCATTGTCGCGGGATTCAGTTTATCCGCAATGTTTCTTAGAGAGGTCCAGTTCAGAACTCCGTCTGTCCCGACCACGGCAGTGGAAGCATAGTACGTTATAAATGTTCCCAGCAATGCGAATATGATCCCCACTGTGCAGAGGATAATGTATTTCCAGGCCGCCTCGATCGCAAGCTCCCTCTTCCTGAAGCCGAGGCCGATAAGCACCGCGGAGACGATCGTGGTCGCCTCTATCGCTATCCACATGAGCGCCAGATTATTTGAGACAACTACAAAAAGCATTGTGAAGATGAAAAGATGAAAGAGGGCGTAATACCTCCTGACCGCAACCGGATTCGTCAATCCGGCATGCAGTTCATGTTCAAGATACTGTATTGAATAGAGAGACGATGCGAGACTGAGAAAGACTATAAGCCCCATGATGTATGCCGAAAGCGCGTCCATATAGAGCATCCCGTTCATTATTTCCAAAGGCATGGAGACAGATGATACGATCAGCGGCACAGAGAACCCTGCAAGCGCGATCGATCCTGCAAGGCTCAGATAGCCTGTCACCCTGTGGTTTTTCATCAGGTAACACAGCAGTGACGTTACAATCGGTATTAACAATATCGTGATCATTACCTACCCTTTCAGCGTCGACAACTTGTCAAGATTTGTTGAGGCGAACGCCCTCTTTATCTGTACCGCAAAGAAACCGAGTATGATTATACCCATCAGCATGTCAAATAATACCCCAAGCTCTATGATCATCGGCATCCCGAATGTCAGGGAAAATCCTGCGAGGAATAGGCCGTTCTCCATGAACAGCAGCCCGATAATCTGCGTGATCGCTTTTCTCCTGCTTATCATGATAAACAGGCCTATCAGAATGACCGCTATTGAGATCTGAAGGACATTCCTTGACAGCCCTGTCACGAATATTCCCTCCCGCAGCGACGCATAGACAACAGCCACAAGGATCCCTGATATGGTCAGAGATACTGCATTGCTGACGTATGGCTCCACCTCATGGGTAACCTTCAATTGCCTGACTATCCTTCTAAGGAATAATGGTATCAGCATTCCTTTTCCAAGCATGGTTATGAACGAAGCAACATAAAGGTGTGCCTCATTTATCATCGTTGCAACGATCGCAATAAGGAGCGACAGGAGCAGAGAGTTCAGTGTATAAACTTTTACGCAAGTCTCCAGCCTTCTTACCGCATTGATCGAGATCGCAGTGAGCAGTATCCCCACAGAGATGTAATCGATCACATAAAAAGCCTCAATCCAGTTTTTCATGTCGCTCTTCTCACTTTATAACTCCTTCACCCGAATTTTTCATGATTAACTCCGTTCCAATAGAAGGCACAGAGGCACAAAGGGAAGTCTGCGCAGGAATTTCTATACGACACCTTTTCAGGAAAAACTTTATCGGCAAAATGATTTTCCCTTTGAAATATACAGAAATGCCCTGAAGCAAAAATGTAAAATGCCTTTTGTCGATTATAGAAATCCCGCAGCAGGCGGCCCTTTGGGCATGTAAAGATGTTAAATGAAATTTAAGATGTTTGGAAATTAATAAAATAACCTTGAACAAGTCCACTCTCCTTACCGTCCCATCATGATATACATAAGAAGCGACAGGACCGAAAGAACAAACGCCCCCCCAAGCAGTGAAGGAAGCTGGAAAAATCTCATCTTTGCCCTTGTCGATTCTGTTATCGCCATCAGGAACGCCATAAAAAACATCTTTATCATATAGACTCCAAACGATGCCATTAGAGGCGCGATCCCAGTTGCATCTGTGCCCGCTATCCCAAGCGGGAAGAATATGTCAACAGCTATCGTGAACAGCAGCATCTGTTTCATGTAGTGCGCCCACTCCATCAGCGCCAGATATCTTCCGGAATATTCAAGGAGCATCCCCTCGTGGATCATGGTCAATTCAAGATGCGTGTCCGGATTGTCCACGGGGATCCTGCCGGTCTCAGCTATGACCGCAACAATAAAGGCCGAGAATGCGAGGACATGGGATGGAGAATAAAAGATGCTCTGCGCTTCCGCAATACGCGCCATGTTCGTGGACCCGGCAGATATAGCGGCAGTGAATATGCTCAGCATCATCATGGGTTCGACGAGAATGGCGACAGTCATTTCCCTGCTGCTCCCTTCTCCGCCAAATGCAGTGCCTGCATCAAGGCCTGCCAGCGCCATGAAGAACCTCGCGAGCCCAAAGATATAGATCAGGGCGATCACATCGCTGATCGTAACAAGCGGGTATTGAGTGGTAATAACAGGGATGATCATCGAAGCTGCGATCGTTGAAACGAACACGACATAAGGCGCTGCTTTGAATATCCATGATGTCACCGGCGATATGACCATATCTTTCTTCAGTAGCCTGATGAGGTCATAATACGTCTGAAATATGCCGGGACCCACCCTGCCCTGCATAAGGGCCTTGAGCTTCTTTATCACCCCCTGTATGAGAGGGGAGAAAATAAGTATTATGAGAAACTGTAAAGATTCCATTTAAACTGTGTTTAAGGAATTCATAAATCGTACAATTGTTGTCATTCCCGCGAAGGCGGGAATCCAGAAGAAACTGGATGCCGGATCAAGTCCGGCATGACAAAATAAACACTTCCACAAATTTTCAATCTTCAATTTACAATTTTAATTTTTAAATTCTCATGTCCCGAACACCAGCAGCGCGATCAATGTAATGAGTATATATCCCAGATACAGATGCAGGTTCCCTGACTGGAGCTGCTGTATCTTGCCGGCATGCTTATGTATAAAGTCCGTGACCGGTGTATAAATATAGTTCTCAATGAACGGGGTTATCCCGCTCCTGTACTGGATAGATCTGACAAAGAACGGTTTCAGTATATACGTGATTTTCAGGTCCCGCTTAGGCATGTATATGCGCCTGAATATCTGGCGCACAGGTTTTGTGAACGCTGTTGAGGAATACTGCATGCGCGGCGTGAGCCCGGGCATGCCGCAATCCCATGCATCACGGTATTTGATCCTTCCTTTTCTTGCCGCAACACGGAGGAACACTATTGTGGCAAGAAACATTGTCGCCAATATAACGATCAGGGAGACAGGCGAGATCGAAGAAAGGTTTTCGCCCATGAGCAGAAAACCCTTCCCGGCCTCAACGCCATAGGCGCCTGTCAGTAAAAATGATGCGGGCGATATCACCCTTATCACAGTGCCGGGAAATATTCCCAGGAACAGGCAGAGCAGTGCAAGCATTCCCATGCCCGTTTTCATGGTTGCTGATACTTCATGAACATGTTCAGGATAACTGCTTCTCGGCTGGCCAAGGAACGATATGCCAAATGCCTTGACAAAGCAGGCCGCGGCAAGCGCTCCTGCAAGTGCCAGGGCGGTACCGCCGAGGGGAAGCAGTATCTTGGATACGACAGAAGGGGCATGAAAACCCGCGATCAGCGACTGATACATGAGCCATTCACTGACAAAACCATTCAGAGGCGGCAGGGCGCAGATCGACACCGAGCCGATAAGAAAGAACAGCCCCGTATACGGCATTGCCTTCATGAGTCCGCCGAGATGCTCCATATTCCTGGTCTTTGCTGCATGCAACACTGAACCCGCTCCAAGAAAGAGCAGTCCCTTAAAGACCGTATGATTGAGTATGTGATAAAGTCCTGCTATAAGCGCAACCGCCGAAAGGTTAAAAAGGGAATAGTTCCTGAATATCATCGAGGTCCCGATGCCAAGAAGGACGATCCCGATGTTTTCCACGCTCGAATAGGCGAGGAGTCTCTTTATATCATTCTCCATCATTGCATAGAGGATGCCCAGCACAGAAGAGACCGCGCCGATAATTACAACGGCCAACCCCCACCATTCAGGGCCGCTGCCAAGAACATCCAAACCTATCCTGATGAATCCGTAGATCCCGGTCTTTATCATTACCCCGGACATGAGCGATGAGATGTTCGAAGGCGCTGCGGGATGGGCACGAGGCAGCCATGTATGCAGGGGTATGATCCCGGCCTTTGCCCCAAATCCTATCAGGGAAAAAATGAAGACAAGATTTCTGATATTGTCAGGCATTGCTCCTGCAGACTCTCTCATATGGGTAAACTCCATGCTGCCTGTATATTTGTACAGGATCATAAATGCAGCAATAATGAACGCTGTGCCGATGTGCGTCATGACCGCATATACCAATCCGGCCTTTGCCGATTTTTCATCACGGTTGAATGTGACAAGAAAATAGGACACGACAGCCATTGTCTCCCAAGAGATGAGAAATGTAATAATATTCCCTGAGAGCGCTACTGCATACATGCTCAAGATGAAAATATTGAACAGCAGCCCCATGAGAGCAGGGTTTTCAATGTCCTTTGTATAGCCAATCGAATAGATGGAGACTGCACAAGTCAAAATGGAGATCGCCGTTATAAAAAAACCGGACAGGGCATCGCCTCCATATGCTATTGTCATGGCAGAGTTCAGATGGACTGAAAACAGTGACGAAGGCATGCCGAATATCTGGTACATGGCTATACCTGCAAACAAAACTGAACCTGTAGCAGAAAGGATATAGGAGAGGCTTCTCACTTTCGGGAAAGGCAGGAGGGAAATCACCGCGGACGAAAGGAAAAAGAGAACTCCACTGATAAAAATACTTTCGATATCCATTTTTTAATTAAAACGGATTATTATATATCGGAAGCTGATTTTAATAAAGAGACAGGAAATAATCGGGAGGTAATCATGCAGCGGATCCGAATAAAGAAACTCCTTTCAGAGGGAATAGCTGGTCAGGACATCTCTGTCTGCGGATGGGTGAGGACAAAGCGTGAATCAAAAGGGATCGCGTTTATTGCATTGAATGACGGTTCAACGCAGGATACTCTTCAACTCGTTATCCCGGAAACCTCCCCTGCATTTCAGAAACTCTCTCAATGCAACACCGGGGCCGCGATCAGGGCAGCAGGTGTTCTGAAAGAGTCTCCTGCCAAAGGACAGAGATTTGAGGTGGAGGTCGTCTCTGAGATCGAGGTCTTTGGTGATGCTGACCCGGCAACATACCCGCTGCAGAAGAAGGGGCATACTCTGGAGTTTATGCGCGAGATCGGACATCTCAGGCCCAGGACAAACACCTTCGGCGCTGTGTTGAGGGTGAGGAACATCCTTGCTGAGGCTGTACACGAATTCTTTCAGGACAGAGGGTTCATCTGGGTGCACACGCCGATAATCACGGCAAGTGACTGCGAGGGTGCAGGTGATCTGTTTACAGTAACAACGCTCGATCTGGAGAAACTGCCGAAAGGCAACGGGAGTGTGGATTTCTCCCAGGACTTTTTCGGCAGACGGGCATTTCTGACTGTCAGCGGGCAGCTTGAGGGAGAATTTCTTGCCATGGCGCTCGGTGATGTCTATACCTTCGGCCCGACATTCCGTGCTGAAAATTCAAACACATCGCGCCACCTTTCAGAGTTCTGGATGATCGAGCCTGAGATCGCCTTTGCAAACCTCAGGGATGATATGGAGCTTGCAGGTGATTTCTTCCGCTTTCTGTGTGAGAGAGTTCTTGAAAAATGCGAAAGCGAGATAGCTTTTCTTGAGAAATTCTACAAGAACACATCCATTGCCGAACTTAAAACACTCTCTGAAAAATCTTTTGTCCATATCTCCTACTCTGACGCAATAAAAGAACTTGAACGGGCAAAAGAGAAATTTGAGTTCCCGGTTAAATGGGGGCTTGACCTGCAGTCCGAGCACGAACGCTACCTTACTGATAAGGTTTACAATGGGCCCGTGATCGTAACAGACTATCCGCAGGAAATAAAAGCCTTCTATATGAGGCTGAATGATGACGGAAAAACCGTGGCAGCAATGGACGTCCTCGTTCCGAAGATAGGAGAGATCATTGGAGGAAGCCAGCGTGAGGAGCGGCTTGATGTATTAACGGAGAGAATGCGTGAGTCAGGAATTCCTTTTGAGAACATGGCATGGTACCTCGATCTCAGGAGATACGGCTCAGCGCCCCACGCGGGATTCGGACTGGGATTTGAGAGGCTTGTACAGTATATCACCGGCATGCAGAACATCCGCGACGTCATACCGTGTCCCCGCGCCCCTCAGACGATAAAGTTTTGATCTGAATAACTCATAAATTTTCTCTGAAGCAAGCCATGACTCAAAAACATCTTGGACGCGATATGATTTTAAAAGTATTTGTTATATCTATTTTTTTATAGATTACGTTATGCTGTCTTCGCTAAGGTATCGCACAATATGTTTTTTCGTCATACTTGCTTCAAGCTTCAGGTTTATGAACAATTCAGATGCAAGATTTTGAATCATAGCTGGGCAAGGCAGATGAAAAAATACATCCCGATTCCATAGTGAGCATACTGGAAGCAAAAAAATATTTCTTATGACTTAATATCAGATCGAGGTGAAAGAGTTTTGAAAATCTATCGGATTATGGATTTTTGAATCTGTTTTGCCCAGGCACGATTTGAATCAGTTGTGTTCCTCTGATCTTTCAGACTCAGGAGAATGTACTTCGCCTTCCTCCGCCTCAGAAGACTGCGTCTCTGCTGTATGCCCCTCTTCAGAATATTCCTGATATTCTGTTTCAGCAGGCGCCTGCTCAGGCGCTTCAGGCATATCAAATTCCTGGAACTCTTTCAGGGTAGGCATCTCCGAGAGGTCTTTCAACCCGAAGTACTGGAGGAACTCCTTTGTCGTGCCATACATGAGCGGCCTGCCCGGCACTTCCTTCCTGCCAAGTATTTTTACCAGCTTTCTGTCAAGGAGCGTCTTGACCACGCCATCTGAATTCACGCCCCTGATGGCCTCGATCTCAGCTTTTATGATCGGCTGCTTATAGGCAATAATGGCAAGGGTCTCAAGAGACGGCTGTGACAGTTTGGCAGGCACCGCGGTGGAAAGGAGTTTTTTCACCCATGGGGCACACGCAGGGTTGGTCACCATCTGTACCCCTTCCGCAACTTCAGCAACAAGAAGCCCGGTATTATTCAGGGTGTAATCATTGACAAGCTCCCTGACAAGACGCTCGATCTCACCCCTGTCGATCTCCAGTATGTTCTTGAGCGCATCAAGAGATAATGGTTCCCCGGCAATGAAGAGCAGAGATTCAATGACTGATTTTGCTTCTTTGTCTTCCATAATGAGCTAAAATCGTAACAAAAATGGTCCAAAAAAGACAACGTACTATGCTCGTCTTTGTCTTTTTTCTAAACTCTTAACTCAAAAACTCTTAACTCTTCGTTATCTGAGTATACTTGCTGTGGCTGTGAGCACTTTAATGATACGGCGGGAATAGGAGGTCTTCTTATGATACCTGCCGAGGGGATGCTCTTTCATGAATTTTGAATCTTTGCCGTTATTCAAGAGTTCAATCATTCTCATGAAAGACTCCTGCCTGAAATTGTATATGTCCCCAACAGGAATTTCGTAAGGGAAACGGTCATCTATGAACCGTGACAATGGGGCATAATTCGGTATTCTCGAAAGGAAAAGGACGCCATTGAATATTTTCTTGTTGGTCTTGAAGGAAAACATCAGGCTTTCAAGCTTGTCCTCCATGAAGATATCGTGTCTTTTCTGCATGACCTTATCAAGATCTTTCAGCGCCTTCCTGTATCTTTTGTCAACGATACTGTCTGATTTGACCTCGAGGATAGAATGACCGAAGGGCACCCTGCTTTTCTTAAGGTTATGCACTACCGCATCAGCACACAGATGCGTCAGGTATCCATAAGCGAATGCCTTCTGCCTGTCGGTTTTTGAGGCTTCCAGTAAACCCCATGCGATATGCCAGTCGTGGGTATTCTTCTCGTGACCCTGGAATCTCCTGCCGAACAGGATATCCGCGCTCACATTGCCATACAGGAAGTCATTCTTGTATTTTTTTAGGATACGGTAGATACCAATGGGGATAAGCGCAGCTCCCATCTCCAGTACCTGATACCCAAGGTATACATGAGTAAGCGGGCCCCACGCATGGGCAAGCGAAGGGATGAGAAAAATATATATAAAAACAGACGCTATAATCATCATGACTTGTAATAGTTTAGGCTATTTACCAAATAAAATCCACGTTCAGTAAAATATCCCTGTTTATTCACAAGCTGCATAACTTTACTTGAAAAAAGGGCGGAGCATGAGCTCCGCCTCGCACGTTAAATCCTATCCCTATTTCGCTGCAGTCTTCATGGCAATAGCGTCATTGATGATCTTTATTCCTTTCTGAGATTCATCAACCGACCGTGTAAGGGATTCCCGCGCCATTTCCGGGTTGTGGAAGCCGTCCGAATTCTCAGCGGTCCAGAATTCCCAGAGGATATGCGCTTTGAGGTGCTGATCCTGAGCCTGCTTAATGATCTCGGCATCAAGACCGCTCTTTTTACCCTCGACTATTTTGTCGATCAGAGCAGCAAGATGAAATTCAGCCTTCCTCATTTTGCCCTTTATATGTGCCTTGATAGAGTCGATGGAATACTTTGCCTGCTCCTCGGTCCATTTCGGGTGACACTTGATGCACGTCTCCTTGAGCTGAACCCGTGGCGTTACCGCAAAATGCGATGTATAGGTTTTCCCTGTCTTCTTGTCTTTCACTTTTGGTGTGTGACAACTATCGCATCCGGCCCCTGCTTTTGCGTGTTTTGAATTGTAATAGACCTCAGACTCTGGATGCTGGGCCTTCCAGAGAAGCCCTCCGGTCAGCGCATGCTTAAAGTCAAGGAAATTCACCTTGTTGACGTAGTGATCATAGAGGTCGAATACATCCTTATAAGGGAAATGGTTAGTCCTCCTGTCTGTCATCGTAACAGAGTATTTCGATGTATCCGGATTTCTGGGCTCATAGCCGGGATTGCAGTTGTATTCGACATGGCACTGTCCGCACTGCAGCCTTGTGTCGTACTTGTCAAGCAGCGCGATCTTGCGTGTGAAGCCCCTCATTCCCATCTCAACGACTTTTATTCCGGTCTTCTTCGGGTCCTTGTGCCAGAGCGTGTCCGCATCCGGTCTCGTAAGCGCGTCTATCAAACCGTCCCTCACGATTCTCGGTTTTGCCGCGTGTGGATCATGGCAATAGAAACAGTTCAATCCATGCTGCAGGTCTTTCGCAACTTCAAAAACCTTTGAGGTCCTGGCCCATTTCACCCCTTCTACAGGATCTCCCATATATGACCAGCCGAGGATGTGATCCTGTGATTTGCACTGCAGGCACACCGGGTTTGCTGCGGCAGCGCTTTGCGGTATGAATGCCTTGTGCTCGGTGGCATCAGGGTATTTGTCTTCCAGCACATCCCATGCTTTTCCTGTTTCAAAGATGTAATTCCATCCGTTTTTCCCCTGGAATCTCCCTCCATAGGCCCTGTCCACAACGTAATGGTCAATGAGCATCCAGTTGTGGCTTCTCGTGAGGTTATGCTCTTTGGTAAAGCCATGCCCTGCCATCAGTTTGTCCCAGAACGGATTTGGCGCTCTGTTAGTAAGCTGTGATTTCTCATCACGCGCAGGCCTGTGCCAGCTTACCTTCATGAAGGTTTCGTACTGTTCCTTATGACACTGGCCGCAGGCCTCCCATGATGTATCCGTAACTGGCCGTGTTTCAGGTGTCTGGTTTTCAGCGGCCTTCAGGTGTTTGTCGAGTTCTTTGTGGCAGTTCGAGCAGTTGACTTTAGAATGCTTGCCCATCTTGTGAAGCTCCTGGACCTGATCATGACAGTCATAGCATGATTCAACTTTTACATCTTTTTCTTTCTGAGGAGCTTTTTGAGCAGGTGCGCTTTCATACTGGGCATCAACACCCGAGTAGTAAATGCCGATGGTCAGCACTGTCACAAAAGCCGCTGCAAGCAATATATAGACTTTTTTCTTCATTGTAATGCCTCCTTTCTATTGAACGGTTATTATCACCTCGAAATGGTTGATCGGGATATCCATATATAACATCACCTCCTTCATTTTGAATTTCTTCAGGATCACGTCTTTTTTTATGCATTCAACTGTTATATTCAGCAAATATGCTGTTAATCCCTGTAAAGAACTTGTAAATCCGCGGTCATTCGATGCTGTAATATGTCAGGTGGACATTTCTGACATTTTCGATCCTCCTGAGAAATTCCACTTCTTCCTTCATTGCATCAATAGTTTCGCGCCTGAAAAGGAAGAACGCTTTGTCAGTTACGATATCGCTCACATCCATCGATCTCCTTTCCATTTCCTTCACAATGGCATCAATATTATTTTTCCCTGCTGCCTCTACAAATCCACTCGCAACAACCATCACGCCTCTCCTCGATGGTTCTTATTTAACAGATTGCGCGGTAAAGGTGCTGTTAATCTGTGTAAAGGAGATGTAAATTTATGAAATTATGACGCAGGAGTGCTGCCAGAAATGCCCGATCCCTGAAAGGATGAAAATGAGGTTTTGAAGGTTTAATATTCGCATTTATTAATTGATGTTGCTGAGTTGGTGCAAAACGTCGGCAGTTCAGTCCGCAAACCGGTATCCGGCTCCGGGGACCGTGATGATGTATTTGGGATTGGACGGGTCTTTCTCTATCTTCTGTCTCAGGTGCTGGATATGCACGTCTATAACCCTGCTCCATGAATAAATGGATGAGCGCTTCCATAAGTGCTTTCTTATTGATTCCCTGCTCACTGCTTCGCCGCGATGGCTGATAAAAAAACGGAGCAGGTCGTATTCTTTCGGGGTAAGGTCAATGGTCTTGCCGGCTAATGTCACAAGACGTTTTTTGAAATCTACTTTCAGGTTCCCGATGGCAACCTTCTCTTCTGCAGCAGGCGCGCTTGTCCTGCGCAGGCAGGCCTTTATCCTCGCGACCAGTTCAAGTGTTTCAAATGGCTTGACCACATAGTCATCAGCGCCGCTCTCAAGGCCAAAGACCTTATCCGAGACCTTGTCCTTTGCGGTCAGCATGATAATGGGCATTCCCGGATACTCCTTCCTAAGATCACGGCAGATCTCAGTGCCATCCCTGTCCGGCAGCATCACATCAAGGATCACGAGATCAGGGTTGTGCTCCGATAAAATTTCCTGCGCCGCTGCCCAGTTGTCAGCCGTATCGACTTCATAACCATGCAGTTCAATGTTCGCTTTGAGGACTTTCAGGATATCCCTGTCATCATCAACTACGAGTATCCGGTTACTCATGGTGAACTCCCTTCCAATAGAAGGCACAAACGGTAGACTGTGCTTTTTGTCGATCATGGAAATATCGGCGCAGTGCTGCCCTTTGTGCATTAAAAGATACTAAATGAAAATCTCTGGGAATTAATAACATGGCTTATCATTTCCCTTTCTCGGCAAGGTAAAACATATACCTGCGCCTTTTTCACCTGTGTCCGCCACCCTGATCTCTCCTTTGTGAGCCTCGATGATACCTTTACAGATAGCCAGTCCGAGACCTGTTCCGTACCGGTTGCCTACTGTATAGAACTTGTCAAAGATTTTCTCTCTGACCTCCTGAGGTATCCCCGGGCCCTGGTCCCTGATTGTCACGATAACACTTCTGTCAGTCTCAGTAACCGTTATCCGGATCTCTGAATTGTCAGGGCTGAAGTTGATCGCGTTTGAAACGAGGTTTATCAGTACCTGCCGTATCCTGTCCTGGTCCGCGGAGACTGCTGTCGCAGGGACTGACACTATCTGAAATGTAATGCCCCTTGCGGCAGTTATGGTCTGAAAACTTATTATCACCTCTTTTATGAGGGAAAGCATTTTCACCTGGCTGTAGTGAAGATCGAACATCCCGGATTCAATGCGTTCGAGGTCGAGGGTGTCGTTTACCATCCGTATGAGCCTGTCTGAATTTTTTTTAACCACCTCAAGAAATTCCATAATCTCTTCTGTGTCCCCGCTGCTGCGCGAGATTGTCGGGATCCTCGCATGCAGGTAATCCATCGCTCCCTTGATGGACGTCATAGGCGTCCTCAGTTCATGCGATATCTTCGCGATGAAATCAGATTTCCTCTCGTTCAGTTCAGTAAGCCTCGCATTGGCTTCCTCAAGGCTTTTCGTTGCAGCCTGCACCTTTTTTTCAAGGCTTGTGTGATACCCGGTCAGGGCCTTTGACATGTCAATAAATGATTTGCTGAGTTCCTCGATCTCATCTCCTGTCCTGATCAGGGAAGTTTGATCGCCTTCTCCGCCGTAGAACTCCTGCATTGATGCCTTCAATTGTTTGACGGGGCGAAGGACCAGCTCTTTCATCATGACATAAAGCACGATCATCAGGATGCTGATCGTTGCGATGCTTGCCAGCACCATATCCCTTCGTCCCGAACGTATCATGGAAAACGCATAATCCATCGGTACAGCTATGCTGATGGCTCCCCTCACGTCCCCCACTTTATAACCCTGATGTGCATGACACTGAAGGCAGGAATCCTCGATATACAGCGGGGCAATATACCGGTAATATCGGGCTGTGCCGGTTCTCTCTATCATGGAAGCTTCTGTCTTCAGACGGTCTTCAAATTCATGGAGCGCTTCGCTCTCAAACGGGTCCGGCGCGTTTTCCGGATTTACGAGTCTGAGACTCGTTATGTGAAACCAGTAGAGCCCTTTTTCAAGGGCATATTTTGAAAGTTCCTTTGTGACCATGGCAGGACTTTCTTTTGTGTATCTCCTGCCTTGAACATCCACTATTTCCGGCTCTGCAAGATAAGGGCTCGCTCCTTTCCAGGGGACTTTTTCAACAAAAACGCCGCCATGATCAGCGACCCACTCACGCGTAAGGATGATCTGGCGGAACAGCGTTTTCGCCTGCTGGTCCACCTGTTTCAGGATAAGCTGTTCATGGTTCCTCGATATGAAGTAAAGAGATACCCCCATTGCAACGGACAGTACGGCGGCCACTCCAATGATAAATTTCAGGCTGAGGCTGATCTTTAAGGCCCTGAACTCCGCGAGCAATTCTTTCAGTGTCAACATTACCCCGTCCCGGCGTGTGATTTCAGTTTCTTATGCTTCAACAACAATTGTAAGTAGCTTGCAGCGACGTGTCAATCAGAAAAAGGGATCAATTCGTGAAGGATTATCGTGCTATTAAAAATTCTTAATTGCAAGCCATCGGCAATTATGATATTTGAAGAGTTAAGTAGTGCAATGTGTATTATAAATGCTAATGAAGAACTTTACCTGTTCTTTACATACATTAACTGAACATTTACAGGGGAATCTGTTATGTTTTCTGCTAAGGAACGTGTCAGTGATTAGTGACAGCTTCAGTAAAGAAACAACTGACACATATAACCTTTCGTATGAATTCGAATATAACGTAATTTAAACAAGATCATTTATGAAAGCGTAAAGGAGGCCACCATGTTAGTGTCGAGAAGACAATTTCTCAAGACAAGCGCCGCAGTGAGCGCCGCAACCGCGATAGGCATGACCGTTCCTGATGAATTAATGGCAATAGCTGAAGAGACACAGGCAGGATGGCGATGGGACAAGTCAGTCTGCAGGTTTTGCGGTACAGGATGCGGGATCATGGTCGCCACAAAAAACGACATGATCGTCGCTGTAAAGGGAGACCCCCTTGCCCCGGTAAACATGGGACTGAACTGCATCAAGGGTTATTTCAATGCAAAGATCATGTATGGGGCTGACAGGCTTACAGACCCTCTGATGAGATTGAATGATAAAGGCGAATTCGACAAGAAAGGCAAATTCAAACTGGTCACCTGGAAAAAGGCCTTTGAAGAAATGGCAAAACAGTTCAGGAAATACTACGGCGAACTCGGGCCCACAGGTGTCGCTCTCTTCGGTTCAGGCCAATACACGATCATGGAAGGGATAGCTGCCGTAAAACTGATGAAAGCGGGTTTCAGGAGCAACAATATCGATCCGAATGCCAGGCACTGCATGGCAAGCGCAGTCGCAGCATTCATTCAGACCTTCGGCATTGACGAGCCTGCGGGAAACTACGATGATATGCACTATGCTGATTCGATTGTCCTCTGGGGAGCAAATATGTCCGAGATGCACCCGGTCCTTTGGTCCAAGATAACTGACAGGAAGCTGAGCAAATCCGACTGGGTGAAGATCGTGAACATATCTACTTTCGCAAACAGGTGCTCAAGCCTTTCAGATCTCGAAATAATCATAAAACCCAACACAGACCTTGCGCTCCTGAATTACATTGCACGGGAGATCGTCTTCAATCGCCCTGAAGCGATAGACTGGGATTTTGTAAACGCCAATTGTGTTTTTGCGACCGGCCCTGTTGATATCGGGTACGGATTACGTTCAGAAACCAGCCATTCCAGATACAAATTGAGCGAACTCGATACCGCCACCAGGGAGATATCAAAGATCATCACCAAAGAAGAAGCTCATGCAATGAGTTCCCTCGGCATACAGGAAGGCCAGAAAATGGAGATGAAAAATGCCGCAGCCGCAGGCAAACACTGGCTTATAAATTTTGAAGATTTTAAAAAGGGACTCGAACCATACACTCTGAATTTTGTTGCGGAGCTCGCAAAGGGAGATCCGGACGAATCTCTGGACGAGTTCAAAAAGAAACTGCTGACGCTCGTGGATTTCTATGCTGACAAGAAAAGAAGGGTCACCAGTTTCTGGACCATGGGATTTAACCAGCATGTGCGCGGCACATGGGTCAATGAACAAATATATACGGTCCACCTCCTGATCGGGAAGCAGTCGCAGCCCGGCAATAGCGCCTTCAGCCTTACAGGGCAGCCGAGCGCGTGCGGGACTGCCAGAGAAGTCGGCACCTTCTCTCACAGGCTTCCTGCTGACATGGTCGTTGACAATCCCGGCCACAGGTCGGTCACGGAAAAGTTATGGAAGCTCCCCGAAGGAACACTGAATCCTGTAATTGGTTCACACTATGTAAAGATTATGAGAGATATGGAAGACGGAAAGATCAGGTGGGTCTGGGTTCAGGTAAACAATCCCTGGCAGAATACAGCCAATTTAAATCACTGGATAACTGCCGCCAGAGAAATGGACAATTTCATCGTTGTGTCAGAGTCATATCCCGGAATTTCAGCCAAAGTAGCTGACCTGATCCTTCCCAGCGCTATGATATTTGAAAAGTGGGGGGCCTACGGCAATGCTGAAAGACGGACGCAGCACTGGAAACAGCAGGTGACCCCGGTTGGCAATGCAATGTCCGATACCTGGCAGCTTGTGGAGTTCTCAAAAATGATCACGCTCTCAGAAGTGTGGAAAGAACACAATATAACAAAAGATGTAACTATTCCCGGCGTTCTCGACAAGGCAATGGCGATGGGCTATAAGGAGACCGATACCCTTTATGACGTCCTCTTTGCAAACAGCGAGGCGAAGTCATATAAATGGCCTGACCCTGTCGGGCAAGGTTTTATTAATTCCGAGGCAGCCGGCGACACGAGAAAAATAGAGGGCTTTAAAGGATGCGGTTTCTTTATTCAGAAATATCTCTGGGAAGAGTACAGGAAATTCGGTATGGGGAACGGACATGATCTTGCAGACTTCGATACCTACCACAAGGTAAGAGGACTGAGATGGCCTGTTGTCGACGGTAAAGAAACTCTCTGGAGATTCAATGCCGAGTATGACCCCTATGCCAAGGCCGCCAATCACGGCGCATTCGCCTTTTACGGAAAGGCAATGAAAGAGCTGCCTTCAGGCGACCTCTCCGGCCCTAAAGGGGAAGAGAAGTTCAAATTGCCGAACAAGGCAAAGATATTCCTGCGGCATTATATTGAACCTGCGGAAATACCGAGCAAGGAATATCCGCTATGGCTCTGCACAGGCAGGGTTCTTGAGCACTGGCACACCGGTACAATGACCATGCGCGTGCCTGAACTTTACCGCGCAGTCCCCGAAGCGGTCTGTTTCATGAGCCCAAAAGATGCAAAGGGGTATGACTTCAAGGACGGAGACCTCATCTGGATCGAGTCAAGAAGAGGAAAAGTGAAGGCACATGTGGAAACACGGGGACGGAACAATCCTCCGCGCGGGCTGATCTTTGTCCCGTGGTTCGATGAACACGTCCTGATAAACAAGGTAACGCTGGACGCAACCTGTCCGATCTCTAAAGAGACGGACTTCAAGAAATGCGCGGTGAAGGTGTATAAGGCTTAAGAAGTAGAGAGTAGAGAGAATATGATGCCGGAAAGAAGAGCGTTTTTAATCAACTCGATCAGGAATCTCGGCCTCGCAGCTTCAGGAGGCATGGTGTGGAGCGTCTTTGTTGAAGAAGGCAAATCTGCTCCGTTTATCCTGAGGCCCCCTGGCGCGCTGCCTGAAGCAAAGTTCATTGCCTCGTGCATAAAATGCGGGATGTGCGTTGAAGCATGCCCCTACGATGCGCTTACGCTTGCTGAACCTGGAGATAATAAACCTGTAGGAACCCCATATTTTATCCCAAGGACAAACCCGTGCTATATGTGCAAAGACATCCCATGCGTCCCGGTCTGTCCAAGCGGGGCGCTTGATGCATCACTCGTCAGCAAGAAAGACCTAAATGGAGAAACGAGACTGAACATTGATCTCGCAAAAATGGGGCTCGCCGTAATAGACAGGGAAACCTGTGTCGCGTATGCAGGTATCCAGTGTGATGCCTGCTACCGCGCATGCCCCCTGATCGATAAGGCGATCACAGTCGAATATACGCGGCTTGAAAGGACAGGTAAACACGCCATACTGGCGCCTGTTGTTCACAGTAGCGCCTGTACAGGATGCGGGCTATGCGAGAAGGCGTGCGTAACGAAAAAGGCGTCCATTTTTATTCTTCCCCGTGAGAAAGTAATGGGCGAATCAGACATGAGCTATATAAAAGGCTGGGATGCCCAGGATGAAGAACGTCTGAGAGAAGCGCCAGAGGAAGTAACAACAAAGACCCCGAGAAGCAGTAAAAATCCTGTGGATTATTTGAATCAGGAGGAATTCTAATTGAAAAAATATAAATACCTCATAGCACGAAGATTGACGCAGTCGGCCATACTGTTTCTCTTCTTTGCCGGCAACGCATCCGGCTGGCAGGTATTAAAAGGCAATCTGAGTTCAGCAAAGGCCTTCGATCTCATTCCGCTTTCTGACCCCTTTGCTGCCCTGCAGATCACTTCAACAGGGACCTTGCTGGCCTGGAACGCGGTAATCGGCGCTGTGATAATTTTTCTCATATATGCAATTGCAGGGGGAAGACTGTTTTGCGGATGGGTCTGTCCTGTAAATATGGTGACTGACCTGGCTAACAGATTAAGGGATGTTTTCATCGGAGATGCTGCCTTGAGATCATGGGAGATCAAGAGGGGAATACGATACTGGGTCACAGGATTGTCATTGATACTGTCCGCACTGCTTGGAGTCGCGGCATTTGAATGGATAAGTCCGATAGGAACCCTGCACAGAGGGATCATTTATGGGATAGGCCTTGGATGGGCCTTTGTAGCAGCCGTGTTCTTTTTTGATCTCTTTGCTGTGAAGAATGGTTTCTGCGGCCATGTCTGCCCCCTCGGCGGCTTCTATGCGCTTACAGGCAGGTTCGGTTTTTTGCGCGTCGGCTATGATAAGGATAAGTGCACGTTGTGCATGAAGTGCCTTGATATCTGCCCCGAAAAACAGGTCCTTTATATGGTGGGACAGCAGAGCGGAGCCGTTGTATCCGGGGAATGCATAAACTGCGGCAGGTGTATCGAGGTCTGCCGGGATAATGCCTTGCGGTTCAGCAATATATATTCAAAAAAATTCTCATGAACAAAAAGGAGGATCAAGTCATGTCGAGAAAAAGCCGTACTGTGCTGACAATTGTCATTGCCGGAATAATGTCCTTATGCGCAGTCCACACGTATGCGCAGCAGGAAAAAGGATTTTCATCAGAGGATCTCGGCATCAGAAAAGAGTCATTATATGACGAGAGCTCTGAAACGCCCCTGCACGGAGAGCCTATCAGAAAAGAGCCCGGAGAGAGCAAGAGGTTTGAGAGGTCCTTTGAGAACAGCCCGCCGCTAATCCCCCATGACATAACCGGCATGCTGCCTATCGCTCAGACAGATAACCTGTGCATGGGATGTCACATGCCTGCTGAAGCAGGAGCCACAGGCGCTACACCTATACCCAAATCTCACTTTGTAGACCTCAATACAGGAATGGAACTTGGAGGGAATCTGGATGGAGACCGCTATAACTGCATGCAGTGCCATGTCATGCAGACCACCATTACTCCGCCAGTAAAGAATCTCTTTAAAGGCGAGTTCAGAGATAAGAAGGGTAACTACAGGTCAAACCTGCTGGATGTCCTGAATGAAGGGGTAACGACAGAATAAATCTTAAGGAGGGAGCAATATGAACGTATCAAGCATAGTTGTAAAAACAGTCCCGGGACAGCTTGCTGAAGCTATTGATGCACTTAATGCCCTTGACTTCTGTGAAGTCCATTTTTATGACTCTGAAGGAAGGATAGTCGTGACCATAGAAGGTAAACGTATAAACGACCAGATGGAGATCATGAAACGCATCCAGAACATGCCTTTTGTGCAATGCGCAGACCTGGCATATTCCTATTGCGAAGGCGAGATGAGAGAGTCGCTCAGGGGAATAAATGAAATCCGGAAAAAAGACTCCTTGTGCCGGGATGAAGGATAGATGTTTAGACTAAATCAGGATATCTATTTTCTATTCCGTCCCTATTCATCATTATCTTTATTCCCCTTCTGTTTCCCTTTCTCCATCTTCCACCGGAATGCGACATCCTGAGCTTTTTTGTAGTACTTCTCCTTCATAGCTCCGGGGATTACGGTGCTTAGCACTTCTGCAGACCTTATCACATAGGGAAGGGTCTTTGACTCTTTCAGGAGCCTGCTGTCAGAAGGAAGAAATGTAACCAGTACCACGGTAACAGCGATAACAATAAGTCCTCCTTTTACAAAGCCCAATACTCCTCCGGTTACTCTATTCATCCAGTCAAGGTCCGACTTCTTTAATAACCTTCCAAGCATCCATCCGGCCAGAGAAGCTATGATTAAGATGAAAATAAAAATGACGGTGAAACTCACGATCTTCTTCAAGTCCTGTCCGGCAACCGGTATGACATTTGAAAGCCCTTCGTAGTATTTCTTTGCGAAAATATAGCCGATGATCACACCGCCCAGAGAAAATACCTGCCTGATCAGCCCTTTCCAGAGCCCCAATATAAAGGCTGTACAAATAGTAATTATGATGCAGATATCAAGGGTATTCATAGAATCCGCTTTCTGCAATAAGGATACACTTTTTCCAGGGAAGATAAAAGACCTATCAGATGTTGTCAGAATGACAGCATTTTGCCAAAACGACTGTAAATTTCATTTATCTGAAAATAGAAATATGGCAAACATAATTACATGAAGCTGCTCTTCGCTGGGGAAATGCTGCTCTATAAAATTATAAAAACATTTTATCAATGCAGGTATATTCTTTGCGAGTCTTTCATATATAAAGTTATTTAAAAATATTTGTTGACAACAACATAAAATAGTATAAAATTACTCCAAAAGGGCACAACAAAAAGAAGGGGGGCCCAAATGATGCTGTTCTTGTTAGGATTGATTGCTGGGAGTATCCTTGGGATGTTCATCATGGGATTATGTGCAGCAGGAAAAATGAGGAACAGTCTTGAGGAGAGATCAAATCCATTGCTGAAAATATAGCATGGATTGAGCGTTCTGATATATCTCTCCGCAAAAGAGATGATCTGCCTACCGTAACGATCTCGTGATCGCTTTTATTTGTTTTATTCCTTTTGCCGCCTGATTCACGTGCACTTTTTTCTTCGGTTGCACACAGTCAAAAAAACGTCTATAATGAGCTTAAACAGGATACACATTTTAAAAAAGGGGCACCATGAAGAGAACGATAATGAAATTTATTACAGTGACATTCCTGGCGGTTTCATGGACCGGGTCAACATGGGCAATACACGACCTGTTCCGGGCCATGGACGCTGACAAGGACGGGAAGGTCTCACAGGAGGAGTTTTCCCGGGATATGGAAAAAGCCGCCTTTGACAGACTGGACACAAATAAAGACGGGGTCCTTACCTCTGATGAGTGGAGGATGATGGACTTTCTCGATGAAAGCGATAAAAAGCAGGAGGTCTTCCGACATATCGATACAAATGCAGACACAGGGATCAGTTTCCCGGAATTTTCAAATTACGTGGAAAAATATTCGAACATAGAAGAAGCATTTATGATAACTGACAAGAACAAAGACGGAAGCCTCTCTCCTGATGAGGTCACATTACGTCCTTTGTTCAGGCTTATTACTATTCGCTACTGACCTGACTCCCTGTTTTCATCAAACTTCTTAAGGAGGTCTTGTTTTTTAATTCGTCCGTTCAGGGTTGAGCCGTCCCTGAATTCAAATACCGGTATGTCGAACCTGTATAATTCGTACAGTTCATCATCAGAGTCAATCGCTACCCTGGCAACCCTGATATCGTACTTCTCCTTCAGGCCGTTCAGCATTTCCTCAGCACTGTCACAGAGCCAGCAACCTTCCTTGTAATAAAAAGTTACCCTTACCAACCGTATCTTGCTACCCGCCTGATCTGCTGCTTCTCGGCGGGAAAGCTTTTTCTGTGCATTCCGGGCAGATACCATGAGTAAACTCTGTGTCAGTCTTCCGGTAAATATAATCCTCTATCCTCTCCCATCTCCCTTCGCCGTATTCCTTGCCGGTATCGTCCCTGATCCTTTTACAATATGAGCAGATGGGAAGCAGCCCTTCAAGAAGCTTTATGTGCTTCTGCTTCTGGGTGATCTTGTTTACGTAAAAGACATTGATAATCCCTACGATCATCCCAAAAAAACCGAAAAATGCTGCCATAGGCAGATGAGGCCTGTTGAATGCATGCAAAAAGCTTTTGAAATCTATCTTGATCATGGGGAGAAAAAGTCCCTGGAATACCAGTGAAAACGGGTGAATGACAGCGAAGCCGAAAAGAAAACCGATGAACATCCCTATAAAATATTTTTTCAGAAATCCATTTTCCATTTAACCATTATAGCATTTCGATTATGTAAAAATTATGCATAACGTGAAGCATTCTAAGTTATTTCGTCCTGCTGTCTGTTCCGTTCACCCATTTCCCCTGGCAAGAGGAAAGTCAACAATGAACCGCATATAACGGATCAGAGATTCATCTATACATTTATTGTGGCGGGTCGCCAGAATCACAATTCCGTTATATTGCTCGATCTTCTGAAGCAGATATTTTAGCTCCATATTGGTATAACGTTCATGACTGTCACTTACTTCCGCACGCTTTCCGAACAAAACATCAGCCTCATCAAAAAAAAGCATAGCTCCCGTGGAAGAGGCCTTGCTGAAGATGTCGGACAGGTTCTTTTCTGTCTCAGCGATATACTTACTCACGACTGAAGAAAGATCTATCCTGAAGAGTTCAAGGCCCAGCTCAGCAGCGATTATGTCAGAAGCAATGGTTTGGCCCTTCCCTGAAGGGTCCGCAAACAGCACGGGAAAACTCTTGCCGGTATACGTCCTGAAGCGGCGTATCAACTCCTCAAACCCCTCGCTTCCGTATATGACTATCCTGGGAATTTTTTTTACCTCTTCGCTTTCCAACCATGTGTCCCCATACTGAAATTTTCTTTCATGACATATAATGGTTCCCCTGGAAAAAATTATATATGAAAGCCATTTGGTTAATCCAGTGTTTTATTTCCTGAGCCTGTCAAGGAACTGCGTAGCGATCCGGCAACTGACTCGTTGCAATAACCACACAATCTGATATGATTTTGATAGATGAACAGATACATCTGCATACACGGCCATTTTTATCAGCCCCCGAGAGAGAACGCCTGGCTTGAAGAAGTGGAGCTTCAGGACTCCTCATATCCGTATCATGACTGGAATGAGCGTATAACAGCCGAATGCTATGCCCCCAACACTGCGTCACGCATCCTCGACAAAGACGGAAAGATAGTCGATATTGTAAACAATTACGCAAAGATGAGCTTCAATTTCGGCCCCACCCTGCTCTCATGGCTGGAGCGTCATCGTCCTGAAATATACCAGGCCATCATCGACGCCGACAGGCAGAGCATGGAATATTTTTCAGGACACGGTTCCGCTATGGCCCAGGTCTACAACCACATGATTATGCCCCTCGCAAACAGGAGAGACAAGTATACTCAGGCCATATGGGGGATAAGGGACTTTGAGCACAGGTTCAAACGTTTTCCCGAGGGAATGTGGCTTCCGGAGACCGCGGCCGACCTGGCTACCCTTGAAATACTCGCCGACCTCGGCATATCATTCACAGTCTTCGCTCCGCAACAGGCAAACAGGGCGCGGGAAATAAGACGCGGTTCCCGATGGAAAAATGCATCGGGCGGAAAGATCGACCCAACCACACCGTATTTATGCCGTCTTCCTTCCGGAAGGACAATTACCATTTTCTTTTATGATAGCCCGATTTCACAGGATATTGCCTTTGGAGGACTATTAGGCAGCGGAGAGGAATTTGCCAAAAGACTCCTTAACGCATTTTCTGAAGATAGAACGCTGCCGCAGCTTGTACATATTGCAACAGACGGTGAAACATACGGCCATCATCACCGCGGCGGGGAAATGGCCCTCGCTTACTGCATCCATTACATAGAGTCAAAAAAACTTGCAAAACTTACCAACTACGGGGAGTTCCTTTCAAAGCATCCTCCTGAATATGAAATAGACATATTCGAAAATTCCTCATGGAGCTGCATTCACGGCATAGAGAGGTGGAGAGGCCATTGCGGATGCAGCTCAGGCATGCATCCTGAGTGGACGCAGGAGTGGAGGAAACCCCTGCGGGAGGCGCTTGATGAACTGAGATTCTCGGCAATCGCCATCTATGAAAAGAACGCCGGGAAATATCTCAAATACCCCTGGAAAGCGCGCAATGATTATATCTCCGTTATACTCGGCCGGACTGAGGCTGCAATAAAAAAGTTCCTGTTGAAGCATGCTGTGCGGGAGCTTGAGCATGAGGAAACAGTGAGGGTGCTGAAGTTGCTTGAGCTGCAAAGGAACGCCATGCTTATGTACACAAGCTGCGGATGGTTTTTTGATGAGATATCAGGGATCGAAACCATGCAGATACTGCAATACGCTTCAAAGGCCATACAGCTTGCTGAGGAATTGCAGGCTGTTACTCTTGAAACAGGATTTATGGAAGCGCTTGAAGGCGCGCCAAGCAATGTGTACAAAAACGGCAGGGAGCCGTATGAACTATTTGTGCGCCCCGCCAAAGTGAACCTCCTGCGGGCCGGAGCGCACTATGCTGTCTCATCTGTTTTCCAGGGTTATAAGGATCAGACAAAAATATTCTGCTACTCGGCAGGGATCGGGGAGTATTCCATTCTCGATACAGGAATGATGAAACTCGTGATCGGGAAAGCGTCCATCACAAACGACATAACGCTGGACGCGGAGACGATATATTTTGCCGTACTGCATCGGGGCTATCACGATATCATCGCAGGCGTAAAGTCATTCACCAGTGAAAATGATTATTCACTCATAAGCGAAGAGATAAGGCCGGCGTTTGAAAAAGAGGATGCAGCGCTGGTCATCAGACTCATACATAAACACTTCGGGGAAAATATCTTCTCCCTCGCTCATCTTTTCAGGGACGAACAGAGGAAGATCGTGCAGCAGATACTGCAGATGACGTTTGAGGGGATCGAAACATCCTGCAGAAAGATCTACGACAGTTACCGTGAGACCATGGGTTTCTTTCGGTCGTTCGGTGTCAATATCCCCAAACCGTTCCGGGCCTCTGCAGAATATATTCTGAACAGTGACCTGAAACATATATTCGAAGGGAGAGAGGTCGATACAGAAAAACTTAAAAAGCTCATTCAGGAGGTCTTGAATTGGTCCCTGGACGTCGACAGGACCACAATAGGTT
Organism: Nitrospiraceae bacterium; assembly: GCA_003599425.1. Taxonomy (GTDB): domain Bacteria; phylum Nitrospirota; class Thermodesulfovibrionia; order UBA6902; family UBA6902; genus SURF-23. The sequence continues at coordinate 29,823 of QZKC01000083.1, forward strand.
TTGTTGCCGGCTCCAGGATAACCTCGCTTATGGAGGAACTTTCCCTGCATCCCGATAACACAGAGCTTATCGACCGGGTAGAGAATATCCTTAAGATCATAAGCACGTTCCCGGTTGAACTGGACCTGTGGAAGGCGCAGAACATATATTTTTCGCTCGGGAAAAAACTGTATAAACCCTTCAGGGACAAGACCCCGAAGGCTGAAAGCGGTCAGCAGAAATGGATGGAAGCCTTCCGGAAACTGGGCTATTACCTCCATGTCAAGATCGCGTGATTTGAACCTGTGTCAGTTGTTTTCTTTACTGGCAAGGATGCTAATGCCCGATAACCTCAAAGGCTGGAACAAAAGAAAAATCCCCACTGTTAATATCATTATTACTGCACTCAAATGCTACAACGTTTTTCCCGGGTAAGAGCTCATGTACAAACCCGCTGATATCAAACGGTTCAGCTTTGGGGAATCCGGAGCCGCCGCGAATGACTTCTATGCCATTCAGATATGCAATGAACGGGCCGTCACAAATCACTGACAAAGTCATGCCTGAAACATTATGAATATCGGCAATAGTGAATTGCTTCCGCACATAAACAGTTAAATACTTGCCTTGCATATCTCCCATATAGGTCCTGTTATTCCCCTTGCCATATCCAATACCAGACAGGCCGTTCAGCCAACTGCTGTCGTTAAAACCATTCTGTGCCCAGTTTGACGGAGGTTTCTGGGCCCCCTTGAAGTAGCGCCATTCATCACCTTGACCAAAATGGACAAGCTGCGCTGCTTCAGCAGCGTATACGTGCATACAGATCAAACCCATGAACATGCAGAGACCGAGAAGAAGTTTTGACAAGGAACAGGGGACCAGAGCTTTCATCATTGTAACCTCCTAATGCTATGCAAAATACCTGTCTATTGAAAGGCAAATAAGATCAAAGCTTATTAATGTCTATATCATATTATGGTCTCTATGTCAAAGACATAGTTCCTTGAGGATAGTTATTATTTGGGTTAATCTGCGGCCAGGCCAAATGTCCACTGCATCATTTGACCAGTTTCCTCTTCTGTTCGAGTTCGATATCAAGGTGCTTGAGCTTCTCGAGCTTTTCCTTCATTTCGGCATTTTCTTTCTCGATCCGGACAATGTCTTTCTTCATTTGCTCCGCCTTTTCTTTCTGGTCCTGATTTGCACTACCCAAAATTGCGATCTCTCTAAGTATTGCAAGCCAGTTCTGTACGTAAACCTGCTTGCCGCCTTCCGGATCAAGTGACGCATACATGCGAAGATGCTCAAGCGCCCTGTAATAATCAGGGAGAGGATTCCTGTAATGAGAATAAAGAAAGGCAAGCTTAATATGTGGTTGGGCTGCGTCCGGGGGAGCTTGCGTCTTTTGTGCAGAACCTTTCAGCCGCTCTATCTCCTTCTGAAATTCAGCGGGCTGAAGGCTTGCATATTCGTAATGAACGGTATTATAAACAAATTCATTTCTTAATGTTCTTTGGGCGCATTGGGCCAGCATTACCGTAAGTGCAAACAATATTATGATTTTCAGGGAACGACACATCATGTAACTAACCTGACTTTCCGGGAAACTATCTCACGTTCAGTTCTGGAGATACGGCGCCTGTTTTCTGTCCCATCGTCTGATTCCGTATCATCATTATAATCGTTTTTTATTTGAAAGCAATCGTTAACTTAATTGTTCGGCCCGACAGTACTTGCGGCCGCTATACGGCACGCGGGAAGATATCCGCAATGGATATAGTATGGTGATGAGTTTCGTAGTATTACAATGTTTCAGTTCTTTTCATCTTGTGGAATGTATTCTGGGCCGAAGACAATCCCTTGCTCATAATCAGGGTTATTGCTTCTGCAGCCTGCCCAATAGACTCGTCAATAACAGGCTTTTCCCGCTTGGTAAAATCCCTCAACACATATTCCTCGACAGGGATCCTTTCTGAGCGGCCGATTCCGATCTTCAATCTGATAAAATCATTTGTTCCGAGAACTTCCATGATCGACTCAACCCCCCTGTGGCCGCCTGAGGAACCAGCCTTTCTGATCCTGATAACCCCGGGGGCCAGATCGATATCATCATGTACCACAAGAATATTCTCAATATTTTCGTGCTTCTTCACCACTTCCCTTACTGCTATCCCGCTTTTGTTCATAAATGTCAGAGGCTTTATCAGGAGTACGTCCTTTTCCCCGATAAAGCCTCTACCATATATATGCGTTTTTGTCCTGGTCTTTAAAGGGAAAGAATATGTCCCGGCCAGGGCGTCAATAACCATGAAACCAATGTTATGCCTTGTACCGGCATACATGTCTCCCGGGTTGCCAAGGCCCACAACAAGCCACATAGGTATAGGTTACTTTTCTTTCTTTTCTTTTTGTTCTTTCTGCGGTGCTTCTTCCTCTGCCTTGCCTTTTGCTTTTATCACTTCAGGCTCAGCAACCTCTCCTTCAGCAGGTGCCGCAACGACTTCTTCTTTCGGGGCGGTCACAGAGATTATAACTTCTGAAGGGTCGGTAATTATCTTAATGCCTTCCTGCGGTGGGATATCGCTCACGTGAAGAGAATGCCCCAGTTCAACGTGCCCGGCGTCTATCTCTATCTTGTCAGGTATCTGCGTCGGAAGACACTCTACCTCCACTTCCCTGACGCGGTGCTGCATGATCCCGCCCATCTTTATGCCGGCAGGTTCTTTAATGATCACGATAGGGACTGTAACCTTGATCTTCTTTTTTAGAGACACTTCAAGGAAATCTACATGCAGAAGTTCTTCCGTCAGCGGCTCTCTCTGATAATCTTTTATAAGCACCGGATGCTCTGATGTCCCTGAAGCTCCTTCATTCAGTTCAAGGGTGATAAGGGCATGCTCCCCTGCCCCGGCAAGCAGAAGTTTCTGGACTTCTTTGCTGTCCAGTTTCAGCATGCAGGACTTTCCTTCTCCATACATCACAGCAGGGAGGAGATTTTTCCGTCGCAGGCTTCTTGCAACCCCCTTGCCGGTCTCAGACCTTGTGTCTGCTTTTAACAATATCTTTTCCATGACATAACCTCCAAATGTTTACTGAATTATATAAAAAGTGAACTGATCGATGTTTCTTCATGTATCCTTTTAATGGCCTCGCCAAGAAGCGGCGCAACTGAAAGCACTGTGAGCTTGCTGCATTTTTCCTGCTTGCAATCCATCGGGATGGTATTGGTCACGATCACCTCTTCGAGGTCGGAACCGTTGATCCTGTCCAGTGCCGGGCCTGAGAGCACTGCATGCGCGCAGGCCGCAACAACACGGTTTGCACCGCCAGCTTTGATTGCTGATGCTGCCTGGGTGATCGTCCCTGCAGTGTCGATCATGTCGTCAAACAGGATCGCAACTTTGTCCTTTACATCTCCGATAACATGCATGACCTGAGACACATTTGCCTTTTCCCGGCGTTTGTCGATTATGGCAAGCGAGGCATTCAACCGTTTCGCAAAAGCCCTGGCCCTCTCAACGCCGCCTGCGTCAGGAGAAACGACAACAATACCATTTAAATATTGCTTTCTGACATATTCAGCAAGTACGGGTGCTGAATACAAGTGATCGACCGGGATATCAAAAAAGCCCTGGATTTGTCCTGCATGCAGATCAATGGTAAGCACCCTGTTCACGCCTGTTGCGCTTAGCAGGTCCGCGACCAGTCTTGCCGAGATCGGGACCCTCGGCTGCGCCTTCCGGTCCTGGCGGGCATAACCGTAATAAGGGACCACCGCAGTAATTCTCCCTGCTGAGGCGCGCCGCAAGGCGTCTATCATCAGAAGCAACTCCATTATATTATTATTAACTGGCATACAGGTAGACTGTACAACGAAAACGTCCGCTCCCCTTACGTTCTCATTCACCTGTACCATGATCTCTCCGTCACTGAATGTTGAAACCATTGCTTCACCGACCGGGATGTTCAGCACATCCGCTATCTCTTTTGCCAGTGTCCTGTTTGAATTCCCGGTAAATAACTTTATACCCGCGGGCATATTACCCCCTTTTAGAGTCTTAAGTATGCTTTTTCCCTAAACAAAATTTGATGACCGGACGGGAGGATGTGAACCTCTCACCTCACAGTTTAATAGCTTGGTATTATATGCTTTTCAAAAAGTAAAAATCTACTGATAGCAAAAGCCTGTCACAGATCGTTAATAACCCTGGACAAGTATGGCGGAAAAAAATACAGGCTGCATGAAAGGTTATACCGGGGCCTTTAACATATCTCTTTTTCTCTTTTATTCAAAGATGTTAGAAGATCATCCCTGCAGCCATGCATTACTACTCCCACGCTTCCTTTATCAGTGAATTTTACCAACTCTATCTTCCCGTCTTTTCTCATTATATAAAAAGCACCTTTTTCTTCCAGTTTTGGGAAATACCTTCCTTCTATATCCTCATACAAATCAACACGTAACAGGTTTTCCCCGGATGCGACCGTATCTGCAGGAACAATACTGAGCACACCATTTTTTCCGATAACTGCATACTTCCCATGCGTGTTTATGTACCCGGAATAATATTTGCCTTCTTCCTTATAATAAATGTCAGCATTCATCTGATATAGTTCTTCACCAACAACCTCGAAGTACCTGTCTTTTATTATTTTGAATATTTTCCCCGGGTAAGAAAGCACCCATTCGGACGTCATCTTATCCGGACTGTGGGTCAATATTGTCTTATTCTTTTTGAGAGCAGTTTTTTTCAGGCTATTATAATGAGTATGCACCGCACTGCCATTCGTGGAGACATCATGGATAACAATTGCATCATCAAAAGCTCTGGTCGCCTCCTCATACCTGTCCCTGCTCCACATCCGCTCTATATAATCATTGATATCACCTTTAATTACAGATGCCTCCTCAAATTCCCTTTGCGGCATCCCAAGCTTTTGCTCCCGCTTTTCTGTGCACAGACGATTCCACAACTCTTCATCATGGACCGTATCCGAACTGAAAATCAGTTTCTCATTTTGTGTTGTAAATTTCACCCCTATGCATGGTATGCCATGCCATGTAGCAGACTTGACGGCTTCTATGGTATAGCCGTTTTGCGATTCGAATGCATTTTTATTGTTTTCATAGAACACATTCGACGAGAATGAATAAAAGCTCTCCGGTTCAACCCACTCCTTGTAATCAGGATCCCTGAAAAGCATGCGGCACCTTCCTGTCTTCAGGCTGATCACGATTTTTGCCCTGTCAGGCCCGACGACATTCCCATCTCTGTCCATTACAGTTAGTCTGGTTCTTCCGCTGCCTTCATCTGCCTGAACTATCCTGTATCGCGCAAAAGGTCCCATAACCCGGTAATCGACATATTCACTGTAAGCAATATCTATTATGTTTTTTGATCCATAGTCAAGGCTTCTGTCAAGCGCAGGGCCTGACGTCTTCATGAGTTCATTATTGATCTCTTCTGATGTGAGGAGAAACAGCCTGTGCGGAACATCAGGCGCATATTTATGGAAAATGGAAAGATCATCAAACCAGCGCTTATGATCGTTATGACAGTGTGTGATGATAAGTCCGGTTATTTCTTTAAGATCATGTCCGCCTATGATCTTGAATACAGGCGCTCCGCAATCGAGCAAAAAACTTTCCTGTCCCAAAACAACATGATATCCAACTCCCCTTCCTGATCTTGAAAAAGGCCCCGAATCACCTAAAATTCTGACTGTTATCCCATTCGTCATTCATTATCCCCAATTTAATTTTTACTGTTATAATTATTTCAGCCTTGTCCCTTTAATTCAATACCTTAATATATTACTTCAAAAACCTCCAGTGTCCCTGACTTTCCTTTTATTTCAGCAGGTGGAAGTTCTTTACACTGGATGTCATGAGAATCAAGGGTTATAAATGAAGATTTTGTTAAAAGTATCTGTCGTTCCTTGGCAAGTCCGGAGAACCTGGAAGCAACATTTACTGTATCACCGATAACTGTAAACTCCATGCGCTCAGGAGAACCGATATTGCCTAAAAAAACCTCTCCGGTATTAATACCTATCCCGATATCCATAGAAAAACCAAACTCCTCTGTCCAATGCTTATTTAATAAGGGCATCTGTTTCATCATCTGGATCGCAGCCTTTATTGCATTCTGAGCCGGGTTTTTCACATGCACCAGGCTTCCGAAAACAGCTACAATGGCATCGCCTATATATTTATCCAGAGAGCCCTGATTATCAAAGATGATCTTTGCCATCGCGGAGAAATACTCATTCAGGATATGTATTAACTGATCCGGCGGACGTGTCTCCGTTATTGTAGTGAAATTCCTGATGTCAGAAAAGAGTACTGTCACTATCTTCCTGTCCCCGCCGAGATTCAATTGAACATTGTTCTTAACAACCTGATCTACGATCTGGGGCGAGAGGTAGCGGGAAAGATTCGCGCGCACAGTTTCTTCCTTTTTCATCTGCTCCGCGAGCCTGGCATTTTCAATCGCAATGGCGCCCTGATTGGTAAGTGTCTCAAGAAGGTATATGTCTTCCCGCGTATAAAAATGCCCTGATTTTTTGTGGCCCAGAGCAAGAATACCCGTGACCTCATTCCGGTATAGGAGTGGTACAGCAATGCTTGCGCCTATTTCATTAAATTTCATTATGCATGAATCTTTCACGTCCGCATACCTTGAATCTTCCGCGATGTCATATTCCGTAATAAGCTTCTTTTCTCTTGTTACCAGGGCAAGCAGTGGGTCATCACAGGGCAGGCACCCGCCTATGATGTGTTCAGAATTTGCACCCGGATTGTCACTGATAAAGATCGTCTGACACTCACTCGCCTGTTTCTGCATAAGAATTATGCCGGCTTTATCGATAAACATTTCTTTCCTTACAGTGCCTATGATCTTCTTTACTATTTCATCCATATTAAGCAACGACGTTAAAGCGTTGCTTACGGAGATTACCGTGTTTTTGTAATCATATTTCTTCCTGTAAAATAATAAGTCCACTATGTCCTGAATCTTTCGACTGACCGGGTTAAAGAAAAATACAACCAGCAAGGCAAAAATTACAGGATAAACATTTTCTGCAGAGTCGCCAAGAAATGGACGCAATATGATAGTTTCCAGTATTACCTGTATCGCAAAATATGTGGTGCCGATAAGCGCCGTCATGATAACGTAACCAACGGCCCGCTTGATATAAACATCCACATCGAAGAGATTGTGCTTCGCAATGGCATAACTGAGAGAAACCGGAAGGAAGATAAAAAATAGCATATTTAAAGCAGGGAGCCTCACTAAGAACAAGTGAAAAAAGAGTATTGTTATTAAATTTACAACCGGCACAACAAGCGCCACTGCAGATCCCATGAGAATGATCCTGGATCGAATACGTGAAATAGCTGACAGAGGTTTTACATACGTATAGATAGTCGATACAAAAAACGAGATCAATGATGTGGCAATATAAACAGTACATATTTTCTTCAAGTAAAGAGGCACATCCACAACCAGTGATGCCTCGGAACGCATTACTGCGAAAAGCACAAGGGACAAAATATAAGGAACCATGACAGATGCCTTGCGATCCCGTGCCCATGTCCACTCGTAGGGAAATGTCTGCGCTATGTGCAGTATTGATGCAGGCAGAAAGGCAGAGGCGAAGATATATACACTGTCCAACCATTCAGGTGACAATTTACTGGTAAAAAGAAAGGACATATAAAGGCCTGCGTTAAACATCGTGATCAGGAAAGCCCATGACGGTCGACCCTCCGGTTTCATGAAGAATACAATTACTCCCAGTATAAAAAAGACCGTGCCCAAGAACCAGGTAAATCCAAAACGCATAAAGGCCCTCGAAAAACCAAGAGGTACATTTGGGACTCTTATCGAAAAAATGTTTCCATTACGATCAACTTCGTAAATGTTAGCTCCCGGGACATCTCTGACCAGATGTTCTATCAACTCTCCAAATGATCTAATCTTGAAATCGTTAATACCTGTAAATACATCGCCCTCTCTTAATCCTGACTTTTCAGCTTCTCCATTTACATCTATTACAACTATCCTGTCGCTCACATCACTGACAGCCCATCCAAAATCTGCCTGACTTCCCCACGTTACAATATTCAGAAAGTATAGAGTGCCAATGAAGAAATAACTCAGGGTCAACAATAAGAACACTGATAAGAGAGGACGTCTGATCAGCAGGATTGACTTGATATTCAGTTGCCCCTTCCCGCTCAATACTGATTTTTGCTCCGGAGATGATTTAATATTGTCTTCCATTCATAGTCTCTGTTCTTGGGGTTTCATTAAAAATGAACTATTCCGCAGCAGAGCTGCGAGTTATTTCCCCTCCTTCAACGGGAGGGGATGAAGGGGAGGGTGACTTTTTTTAATCACCCCTCCTAACCCTCCCCCGTCAAGGGGGAGGGAACTTTTAGTGTTTATGGACTGATTCTCATTGTCATACGTAATCTGATAGGAAAAGCCGCCGTCAGGATCAGAAGTGCTGCTATCGCAGCAATAATACCAGCAAAGACGTCTCCATGTCTTGTATAAAATGTTTCTCCAAGAGGCGGTGGCACAGAAGCGGTCAGAATGCCCTGGATCATGACCTCATCCCCTTTCTCGTCTGTCAGAACGGCATAGATCCTCCCAAAGGGATCGATGATGCCGGATATTCCTGTATTAGTAGCCCGTACAACCGCAACCCCATTCTCAACAGCACGAAAAACAGACAGGGACAGAAATTGTCTTGATGCAACAGTCTTTCCAAACCATGCCTCATTGCTGAGGTTGACAATAAACTGCGCTCCGGCAAGAACGGATCTTCGAACAAGTCCGGGAAATATGTTCTCCCAGCAGATAGTCACCCCAAAATTAGCTTCAGGCAGTTTGAATATCTGGGGTTTATCACCTGCCAGATATTTGCTGCCGGGATTGATCCATCCCAAAGGCCATTGAATCTTCCCTTCATAGGGGACGTATTCAGCAAAGGGCAACAGTCTCATCTTTGCATATATCGCCTTAAGACGGGCATCCTGATCAAAAAGAAATACATTATTAGTAAGCTTTTCAATTAAGTTTCCATCCTTCTCGTACCTGATATCCGCATCTCCGCTCAACAGCAATGGTTTTTGTATCTTCTTCAATAAATCTTTCACCGTGCTAAAAATAACCATATCCCTTTCCACATACCCAGGAACTGATGATTCAGGCCATATAAAAAGGTCCGGGTGATTATGCGCGGCTTCTAACGTCATCTTTCTGTACAGTGTTAATATGTTGTCTCTGAATTCGGGGTTCCACTTTTCGTTCTGTTTGATATTGGGCTGGATCATGGAAACGGTAAGAATACTTTTATCATTCTCGTCAGACATATTCACTCTGAAGTATCCCCACAGGAATACAGCAAGAATGACAACTGCGATAGCTGGAGCCATCCAAACAGGCGAAGGAGATGCTGCAAGTTTTCTCTTCTTGCCGAAAAGCCGCAATATGATTTCAGAGACAGCAAAGTTAACAAGGACAATAAGGAAGGAAACCCCGTAAACTGACGTGTATGACGCAACCTGGATGAGAGGAATGTTAGTGTACTGGCTATGGCCAAGCAGGCCCCAGGGAACAGCAAGAAAAAAAAAGTTAGAACGCAGATACTCTACAGCTGTCCACAGAACAGGGGCAGCAAATATCATGGGGACGCTTGTCCTTCGGTTGACAAAAGAGAACAATAAACCAAACAGGCCGTAAAACAATGAACAGTAAATGATAAAGACAGCATACCCGGCCACTGGAAACCCTTCAACAGCCTCAAGCCATGAAACATGAAGCGCACCGAAAACCCCTCCCATAAGCAAAGTTAATAAAAAAGCCCGCATATATCCCGCAGTCAACAACAGACTGAAAACCGGCACGAGAGCAATCCAAATAAGGAAATGAAACTCATACGGCGGAAAAGCAGCATACATTAAAACGCCTGATAAAAAAGATATCAGTATCGTAATCAATTACTTAAAAAAATGATTTGGTTAACATTATTCATCCCAATGAAATCTTGCAGCAGTTGCAAAGAAAAGGCCTCTTCCACTGAACTGAGAGGCCTCCTGTTTTGCCGGCAATTCACGTCTTATTGAGCCTGCAATCTTCTGATAAAGGCATCAAACTTGATCGTATTGGCATCAGGACGGCTCAAGGTCCCTACGCCAACCAGTTCCAGGAATCCACTGTCAACACAAGGGAAAAAGGCTTCATAATTCTTTAAACATGCGCCTCTAATTGTAGCAGGAGTCTGGCCGTCCCACACCTGCTGCGTCATCTGCGTGAAAATGACATTTTGACTTTGCGGAACAATGCCGGTACATTCACAATTCTGCTGCTGGGCAACATTACCGGAGACATAGACATTGTTCGTGTCAGGATTGCGGGTCAGCGTTATCTGCCCCCTGTATGCGTTTTCCACATATTCATATTTGACTCCCGGCGTATTACAACCATCGCCAGGTTCACCCGATCTGCCTCCCGCTGCTCCCCAAGCAAGAGAGGCGGACACAGTTAAAAGCAGTGTAATTAATAGACACATCATGTTTGATCTTTTCTGAAATGTGATCATTTTTTCTATCCTCCTTTTTTATATCATTAACAGCAATTCACTTTAACAAATAAATTACTTTCCACCTCCTTCATCCATCAGTTAAAAAAGACGCTAATGTTCGCAGAGACATACTCTGATTTAGTCGTATTATTCGTACCCGCAAAACGGTTCCTGTATGCCAGGCTCGCTGTAAAGGGGACCGGGAATTTCTTGTCCAGATACTTCTGGATCGTAGAGTAACCAAGTGTGATAATGTACATGTGAGAAGTCAGGTCAGTCTCCTCTTCCAGCGAAGAATACATCGCATTGCCGCTGCCGTCGACTTTGTCTCTCATTTTAGCAGTGTACACGTACTTAGCCCCTACCGAAATCTCCTTTGTGATCGAGTAATCACCAAAGACTTCAGCTTCAAAAATGTCCCCGAGGTCCCTGTCCACAGTCTCCTTCCGGTCTGTGAGCGGGAGATTTATGTCCTGAGGGACCCTTTTTTCCTCTGAGTCAGGCAACTGGATGTCATATCGCAAGGTAGTATTAAGAAAAAGGTTCTTTATCCCGTTATAGTCCGCAAAAAGCCGCACAATGATATCTGTCTGCCCGTCACCCATGGGAAGAGCAACAAGACTGTCCGGGTCAGCAACTTCACCTGTAGGAAGGCGGACACCTCCTGTCGCAGCAAAGCGCCAGTCGTCCTTGTCATAAAACTTGTATTTTGCAAGAACTTCAATATCGCCAACACCTGAATCAGACCAGGTCTCAACTCGTTTGTATCCGAAACCTGTTATATCAACTGTACCATTACTGTCAAGATCGAGCCCACTGCCTAAAAGGCCTTGCACATCCTCTGTTGTTAACCTGAAGTCTCCGGTAATTCCAAATACTCCAAGCGTACTCTCAATGGAACGCGGGAGCAAGGCCGTAGTATTGGGAATGCTCGTTGCTCCGGCAAAAGCTGCGCATTCAGCCGAGGCACTGTTAAAACAGGGGTTCTTGATGACATTGGCGTTCTCGTTATTTACTTTTGCCTTCACTTCATTTTTCGAATAATTATAGGGAATGAGAACTCCTATCGAAAGATTATCGGTAATGCCATAACTGAAGGCAAACTCCCACCATCTATAGACAAAATTAAAGTCAACTTCTGAATTGCCCAGAGTGGCGCCGCTTGCAGGAAAAGCAAAGGGCGTGGCAGCAAAGGCCGCTTCCAGCGTGCCCAGGTCGCCAAATACCGAGCTGTTCAAGTTAGTATTATAGTTGACGGCAATATCCTCCGGTTCACCATCAGGATCATAGCGTTCATCAATATCATTATAATGATAATATGTGGCATCAATATTATAGACTCCTCTGGGGAGAACCTGCGCCGTGTCAGCAAAACCCACCACAGGAACCAACAATACACATGCAAGCGCAGCAGCTACGGGTACAGTAATTTTCATCTTATGCCATCCCTCCTCTTAATGGTCATCGTTCTTTGTTCCTCATATCGCTGTCTTCATCATCTCTACCGCTTATATATTCTTTTTCCTTCTTTAATTTTTTCCACTTCTTCTGTTCTTCTTCCCACTTATCGCGATCTTTTTCTTTCTTTTTACACTGCTTCTTCCACTTGTCTTCCCATGCTTTCTGCTGCTTCTTCCAGTTTTTTGGACTCCTGGCTTTCCAGTACTTTTCATCTTTTGGCTCCAAGGTGACTGTTATTGGTTTCTGCTTCTTCCAGTTTTTGTCTGATGCCTTTATGAAACCACCTAAATATCTGTACTCCTCTGAATAGTTAACAAAAGCCATGATCAGATAATTGTCTTTCACAAAGTTCGTAAATAGGGCTGTCCCTGTTGTATCTGTAAAGCCCGAGGCAACTGGTACAAGATTATTCCATATCAATGAATAAAGCTCGCCCTTGTCGCAGATTTCCGTATATGTTTCTTCATTAATAGCAACTGATATGTCTGATAATCTGTACAACCGGACTGGAAGATTGTCCAGTGCCCCATCAATACCACGCACTTTTACAGTAATTAATGATGCAGGCGCTGGTTTTTCAGGTAAGATCTCAAAGGCCACTTTGATCGATGTTAGGGGATTAAAAACCCTTATTCCCGGATCATCCATACACCCAAGAGTATTTCCGTCCTGATCTATTTCCAGCTTAAAATATGTGACAAGAGGCACCTCTATCTCTGCCTTGCAAAAACCGCACTTTGTCAGATCATAAAAAATACGTGCATCATCTATTACTTTATAGCTGCCCCATCCCTGTGGGATGATCTCAACGGGCGCGCATTCTCGCCCCTGAAACCAGCGTGGAGGGCCAGGCTCTGCATCTCCTCCTATAAAACTGTTACGTATTATGGTCCCGTCAGGTGCTGTATATTTTATGAGCAAATAGAATTCCTGCTGCATAAACCCCTGAGGGACTATGAGATCATGCCCGCTGTTATTAACAACATTCACCTGCATCTTTACCGGTTCTCCCGGCTGATATTCAGCTTTTGACGATACAAGATTGATCGTTATCGGGGAGTCCTGGGCGCTAACCGCCGCGATCAGCATGAATGACAATACTGTACAACCCGCGATCTTTCCAAATAATAGTTTCAGTATCTTCATGTATTCCTCTCGCCTCATGGCTCGGATTTATTGTTGATCATGATCTGTCCAAGTGCAAAGTCACTCAGGAAACCAGCCCTGTCCCAGTTGTTGCTGTATGTATACATCAGACATTTGGGATCGCTCGTATGTCCATTAATACCCAGCGCATGACCTATCTCATGGAGTATGGTAAAGGTCTGAAGCTCAAGCGGCGTATACTCTTTGGATATAAGAAGAGCATCATCAACGGGTGGGTTTTCCACATGTCCGTCTCCGTCTGCATCAAAAACGCTGAAATCATAACCAACTGAGTAATCATTACAAACAGATGTGCATGCCGGCTTCCACCCTGTCATCATGTGATCGCCGTCAAGGACGTCATTTACGATCAGGCTGTCTTCAGATAGAGTTGTTACAGCACCGGTATACGGATTCATATATGGAAGTATCTCAGGACCTTTTCCGTTCTCTCTTCTTTTATCTTCAACAAGATCGATGGGATCAAGAAGCCCAACATATGATGGATTTAAGGGGTTTAAAGATTCATCCCTGTAAGGCCTGTTATATACGTAATGCATAAGGTTCAAATGGTATGTATAAGCACTCTCTGATTTTCCAGAGTAGGGGTTAAAATGGTAGTGCATTCCATTCCCAATATAACTTGCGCCCTTTGTAGACCAGGCCCATAATCTCGAGGCAAGATGCACGATATATCCGTTACTGTAACCCATGAGTGTGCTCGTGTCTGTTGTGTTATTGGTAACGATCAGGATGTCGATGTTAGGCGGTTCAACTATATTCCCCTGACTGTCTAAAAGCTTCCCAAAGGATGGCATGCGTGTTACATCATGCATGTCGATCCCCGCCTTTTCATATGCATTGCCTCCTGTTATATCAGTCCTGAACTCCAGGACATCAGGCGCTGTATTGGGTGGACATGAATTGGCGTAATTATCACCACGAACAAAGAGGTCCTTATGCTCTGGATTGAGCCTCTGATGATACGTGCCTGTAACATTGCAATTGCTGTCTGTATTTTCAAAGATGATCCCGCGATACTCTTTGAAGTTGCTCAGTCCGTCACCGATTAACGTATTGGACTGCGTTGTATCGATATCCTTCAGCCCGTCATCAAGGCCAGAGCCGAATGAGAATGGATTATCAAATTGAAATCCGTCAGCAGAGTGCTGTTTTTCCCATGCATCCGGCAGAGAGTCCCTGTCTGAATCCAGCGGCAATGTCAAGTCACCCTGTACCGATGTACCGTCAGGCGCAGCAGATGTGATCCTGACAACAGCCTGGCCTCCGTAATCAAAGGAATACAGATTCACCGATGCCGTGGAAAGGGGGCTTCCGCCTGCATAGACTGTCGCCGCAGTTACGCTTCTGTTTATTGCGTTAAAGCTGTAATCATTTGTCGATGGCAGACCAGGGTCGTCTGTATCATTCGTCGCAATACCCGGCAGGCTCGTAGTTATCAGGGCAAATAACACGTTACCTGAAAAGTTAATGTAACTGTTCGTCCTGATATCTTTTAGCCGGACTTCAACCGTGACCGAATTTCCATCTTCAGGCAGCCATGTGCCAGTAACATCAGCGCCCGTGCTGTCTTTAGCAGTAAATTCAACTTTATAAAACGACCCGAGAGGAGTAGGGTCGGGGCCGGCAACAATAGGGCCTGTGCCGTCCGGGTCACGAGGGCCGTCACTTACAAAATCGTTATCAGTGTCAGGGTCTGCTGGAAGAGTACCATAGGTCAACTCATATGAATTTAAATATCCATCGCCGTCAATGTCATCATCACAGGCGTTACCAATACCATCACTGTCTATATCACTTTGATCATTAGCGATCAAAGGACAATTATCTGATACGTCCGGTGTGCTGTCATTATCATCGTCAGGATCACAAACATCTCCATATTTGTCGCTGTCATTGTTGCTCTGAGAACTGTTTGCATTCACTTTACAGTTGTCCTCGCCGTCCTTGATCCCGTCACCGTCCGTATCAGCTTTATTGGGATCGGTCTCACCCGCATCTACTATACCGTTACCGTTAGCATCTTCTGCCCGGTTTGAAAGTCCATCACCATCACTGTCAAGGGTTGCAGGGTCTTGGGTTGAACAGTTGTTCCCGGCACAGCTCGCAGTTGTAGTCCCCTGAGAAGGGGCCTGCTGACACGCATCCCCGATCCCGTTATTGTCGGAATCAGCCTGGCTGGCATTTGCAACATTCGGGCAATTGTCCCGTGCGCCTGTCTTGGGACTGTTAAAGTAAAGATTGGCACATATCCCGTCTCCATCCGTATCATTATTGGGGTCTTTGGGACATGGATCAGTGCTGTCAAACTGTCCATCATAGTCGCTGTCATCACAGACATCCCCGATACCATCCTTGTCCATATCTTTCTGGGCTGCATTGGAGACGTTCGGACAATTGTCCACACGATCATCAATGCCGTCGCCATCGCTGTCCTGTATCGCATCAGGCTGACCATCATGGTTGGAATCAAGGAAGTCCAAACCGTCACAGTTTTCATCAATGCCATTAAAATCCATCTCAACTCCCTGAGGATTGACGCTGGCAGCAAGATCATCGCAGTCAGTTTTTGTCATAACGAACCCCGGACGTGGTTTTGCGCACGTAGCATACATCCCGCCAAAGCCGTCCCTGTCGAAATCGAAATAATATTTGGCAGATGGATTGGGATCATACAATACTGTCATGCACCCTTTCAACGACTCTATCATCGGCAGGTAGGTACAATACGCTTCTTCGTTCAAGGGGTTGCCTGAAAGATCCAGGCTTACCAAATTCTTCGCATACTCAAGCCCCATCAGGTCTGTGATTCCGCTGTTTCTCAGATCAAGCGCGGTAAACGTCAGCATTTGCGCTTCTGTCGGTTCACCATATATACCCAGTTTGGTTTTAATTGCTTCTTTCAGATTTGTATCAGCAATGAATATTGCTGTACCCTCATCCACCTGTCCATTGCAGTTATTATCTACTCCATCACACATTCCATCAGGTTCGCCGGGGTTAATAGTCGGATCTGAGTCGTTGCAATCTACCGTAGAGTCATATCCGTCTCCATCAAGGTCAATAGTATCAACCATACAGTCACAGTTGTCATCTTTTCCATTGCCCGGTATCTCTGTTATCTCCGGATTGATTGTCGCATCAGCGTCATCACAGTCCGTTCCCTCTGTAACATACCCTGCCCGCTGCTCTGCGCACATTGTGTCCACATCTCCGTATCCATCTCCGTCAAAGTCGTAGTAGTACATTGTCCCTGCAGGCTTCTCATACATTAGTGCTGTACATGCACTGTTTGACTGAATCTGAGGCAAATAGGTGCAGAAGGCCTCATTGTCCAGAGGGTTGCCGGTGAGGTCCAGGCTCTTCAGGTTCTTTGCATACTCAAGTCCCATCAACTGCTCTATTCCAAGATAGCTCGCATCCAATGCTGTAAGCTGAAGCATCAGCGCCTCAGTAGGATCTCCATGTATGCCGAGCTTCTTCTTGATCGCATTTCTCAGATTCGTATCCGCTATGAATACCGCTATCTCTTCGTCTGTCTCACCGTTGCAGTTATTGTCCACTCCATTACATACACCGTCAGGCTCTCCGGGATTGATCGTCGGGTCCAGATCATTACAGTCATTACCTTTGGCTGCGGCTACAAAACCGGCACGCGAATACGCGCACGTTGCCAGCATTCCTCCATATCCATCTGCATCGTAATCAGCCTTGTAGTTTGGCGCAGGGTTGGGATCATAGATGATATTTGCGCACCCGTTTTCGGACTCTATCATCGGCAGATATGTGCAATAGGCCTCGGCATCCAGCGGGTTGCCGGAAAGGTTCAGGCTCACGAGGTTCTTTGCATACTCAAGGCCCATCAGATCAGTGATTCCTCTGTTGCTCAAATCCAGTACCGTAAGCGTCAGTATCTCTTCTTCTGTCGGGTCACCTGTTATTCCCAGAACTTCTTTAATAGCGTTCTTCAGATTTGTGTCCGCTATGAATACCGACATCTCCTCATCCACCTGTCCATTGCAGTTGTTATCTATTCCATTACATACTCCATCCGATGCTCCGGGATGAATAGTCGGATCCAGATCATTACAGTCATTGCCTTTGGCTGCGGCTACAAAACCGGCACGCGAATACGCGCATGTTGCCAGCATTCCTCCGTATCCGTCCGCATCATAATCAGCCTTGTAGTTTGGTGCAGGGTTTGGGTCATAACTTATATTCGCGCACCCATTCACAAATTCGATCATAGGCAGGTATTTGCAATAAGCCTCGCTGTCAAGCGGGTTGCCCGTGAGATTAAGGCTCTTCAGGTTCTTCGCATACTCAAGTCCCATAAGATCAGTGATCCCTCTGTTGCTCAGATCAAGTACCGTGAGCGTCAGCATCTGCTCCTCTGTGGGATCACCCGTTATCCCCAGTGCCTCTTTTATGGCATTCTTCAGATTTGTGTCAGCAATGAATACTGTAATCTCGTCATCAATCTGTCCATTGCAGTTGTCGTCTATTCCATTGCAATCTCCATCCGATGCTCCGGGATGAATGGTCGGGTCCAGATCATTACAGTCCGTTCCGCCTGATGCAATTGAATCATATCCGTCATTGTCAGCATCTGGATCACATGTATCGCCAATCTCATCGCCGTCAAAATCTGACTGGTCAGTGTTGGCTATATTCGGACAATTATCTTTGCAGTCGGCAACTCCGTCACCATCAGTATCTGTATCTGGAATTCCGCAACCGCATATGCCAGGCTCTGTCTTTAACGGATCATCAGGACACTGGTCAATGCAATTTTCAGTATCGCCAAAATCGATCATTCCGTCACAGTCATTGTCTAATCCATCAGAGCAACTCTGCTCAGGAGTCTCTGTGGGGTTGCTTGGCACACAGGTATCTGTTTGAATTCCGACCGTACAGGTCAATTGTCCGACTGATGCGCATACTCCAACTCCACACGTTATCGGCAAACCGTACCAGTCTTCACCGGAACCGTCAATCGTTGTATCATTGCAATCGTTATTCTTTCCATCACAAATTTCAAGTGCTCCGGGATATATCTTATTGTCGCTGTCATTGCAGTCATCACCCGGATATGTCTGGCACCCGGCAGGGACACAAGCAGTTCCCGTACAGGAGTCAGATACTGATGAACTGACAAGTCCGTCATTGTCGCTGTCGCAATAGTAGGAAATTGAATAGCCGGTCAATTTATACAGGGATCCAGTAGTCCCACTTTGTGCATCTACATCTAAAGCAGCAAGCTTTCCGACACCTACTTGGTACCACTCAAGATCAGTAACAGCATAGTCTGGCAATGATACACACAGGTTGGATTCAACGATATTGTTTTGCGCATTTGACTGATACTTACTGTCATACGTTGCCCATAGAATAACACCGGTCAATGACGGATCAATTCCGTATACACTCTTAAGATCAGGATCAAGTTTATCCCATTCGCGAATCAGAACAAAATTCGTTGGTTCAAATGCATTAAAAAACTGTCCGTCAGTAAAAGTGTCAAACGTCATTGGTGTGAGATTGGATGAAACACCGTCTTCGACGTAATCGTATATGGTTACAGAGCTTCCATCGTTATAACTAACCAAATAATTATTCGCGGTTCCTTTGCTGCATGCTGGATTACCTGAAAATTCAGAACATTCAAATATAGTTTCTGTATATGTATCAAATGGATCAACAGCATTCGTATAGGTCCAGAAACTCCCTAACCCAAGAGGGAAGTAGGGTGCAAAGCTTATCGGGTTACTTAAAACACCTTCATCTATCTGCCCGTCACAGTCGTTATCCAGACCGTCGCAGATCTCAGCCTGCGGCTGGTTATTCTGTACGCACGTCTGAGTTCCAGATGCACAGGTTAATGTTCCTGCTGAACATATTCCCGGCACTCCAGTATCACATACTCCATTTGTTGCGCCGTTACAGTCAGAGTCTGCACAGTCAGTAGATCCATCCCCGTCATTGTCAATATTGTCAAAACAGTTTGTCTCAGTTGACGTCTGGCAGTTAGTATCTGCCAAATCTATCAATCCATCACAATCATTATCCACTGCATCACTGCATGTAGGATCATCTGCCGGCCCTTCTGTCTGAGGCGTTCCCGGCGTGCAAGTGTCTGTTTGAATCCCTCCTGTACAGGTGAACTGCCCAGTTGACGCACATATTCCTACTCCGCATGTTGTCGGGACCCCGTACCAGTTCTCACCTGAACCGTCAGCAGCAGTGAGATTATCGCAGTCATTGATCTTGCCGTCGCATAACTCTGGAGCACCTGGATAAATAGTATTATCGTTATCATTGCAATCACCCTGATTTTCCGTGAATCCGTCGCCATCGTTATCTATATCATTAGAATTACAAACGTCATTTATTCCTCCAGTTCCGGACAGAGGTACATATACATTTGGATTATTCGGAGCATTCGAAGGGATATTCAATATTCCTGTGTATCTGATAGAGGTTGAAGGCTGAAATCTTACCCTGATCGTGCAGGATGCCGAGGGAACTAAAGTGCTATCTGAACAATTATCAGTACCTGCCACAATGCTGAATGTATCTGAAGGAGATGAAATTGTGCCGATCGTCAGATTCTGTATCCCGGTGTTACTTACTGTGATCGTGTTGTCCCAGAACTCTCCCGTATTCACACATCCAAACTCTATGTTTGTTGGAGTTACCGTAATAGCCGGTTCAATCAAAGCGAGATCATTTACAGTTATCACTTCACCAGATTCAACAACGTCATTTCCATCAGGAGTACATGTGACTATCATTGTATCTGAATATAAGTTGTCCTCATCTGCCTGCACTGTCCACGTTCCTCCCATGATAGGCAGACGGTAGTATCCATCAAAGTCAGTATCAGTTCGGGTATTGATCCAGCCAACAGATGTCTGACTGGGACCATTCAGTGCATTATCAGTCCAAGCACTGATCCCTACATCCGATGCAGGGGTTCCGTCACCCCTGTATACCCTGCCTTCTATTGCGCAGTCAGCATAATATGCATAAAGCGTTACCGGCTTGTGCTCTCCATCAGTGAGTCCTGTGACATCTACATCCTGAGATGGGACCATCTCTTTAGGTTCGTTATTGATCTTCACGGGGTAGTCGTGACAGTTCAGGCACGTGCCGACCCTCCAGTCACCTGCATTAAGTCCTACCACTGCATGTCCCGTCGCATTGGTGTAATCAGCATTGCCCAGACTCTGGAGCACAGGGTCTGAAGTATTGATCCTTCTGGCATAGCAGAGAGCACCTTCAACAGGCAATGCCCCATATTCATCCATGACATTACATTCAAGCCATGCTGTTTCCTTATGCAATACAAAATGAACAGTTGCGGGAGGAATGACATTTACAGAATCATAATAATTATTGGCAGGAATCTGGGGGCCAAAATATCCGGGAGCAATATCATCATCAATTGCGATATTCCATGTCACTCCGGACAGAACTGGTATTGTATAGTTCCCGTTGGCATCAGTAAGTACACCAACCCCGTTGCCGCCAGGGACGTCTGCATCAACTTCTGTCCCCCAAATGGGCTTGCCCGTTCCGTATTCTGTTACCGTCCCCGTGATCTGTGAATCTGAAGGTGCTAAATAAAGGTTAAATCCTGTTATGTCAGAATTGAAAATTATTGCAGTAACAGACCGTTCAAGGTATCCAGTTTTCTGGGCACCAATTTCATATCTTCCTGAGCGCGGGATATGCAGGGTGTAAGCGCCATTGCTGTCAGTTAGCGCGGCTGATACCCCTTGTCCTGTTGTTACATCTTCTGCAACAACAATGGCCTCGGGCACAGGTGTTGTAGTTCCTTCCTCATAAACGACCCCCTGGATCTTATACGGAGCCGGGACTATCGGATCGGTCATCGTAAAGTCTACTGAAGCTGTATTGCCGCAGGAATTTTTTACTGTCATGGTTAACGTCGTACCAGGCAGGAGATAGCCATCTGCATTTCCAAAGGGATTAAAGACTGTCGTAATATTTATGTCTGCCGGGTCTGCATCTTGAGTCAACGAATCGTGATCATTCGCTGCATTGTCATATATAACTGCCATAATTTCATCGTTGCCGAGTTTAAACTCGACCGCGCCGCCATCTTCCGCAGCCTGTGTGTATAATGTGAAGCCGGTCCTTGTATCAGCAGGGGCTGAAGAAGGGCCGACGGATAAGGTGATGGGAGGACATGCCTGATATACAAAGCTTTCTGTGCTTACTGAATAATTGCTTCCGCTGTCCAGTGCGAAAACCTTAAATGTATAAGTATTCCCCGGTATGAGAGGTGGGCCATCGTATAACAACCCTGAGTTAGTCAAGTTACCTGCATCCCATAAATACTCAGAAGATTCATTCAGCAGCATAACTGTATAGGCATATCCCGCGCCAATACCTGACCATGAAAAATAAGGCGAACCCATAACTGTCTGTCCGTTGGAAGGTGAGAGATTTGCCGGGACATTATTTACAAAACGTTTAATACTGTCTGTCTTGACCGTGGTATTAAAAGGGTCGGTTATGGTTATTGTGTAGACAATTGGGAATGGATAAGGCGGCAGACTGCCTGTGCTGAGAGTGATAACCTTTTCCCATGACTTCCTAAAGGTATTGTAATCAAGAGTGATTAAACCATTTATGCCGGGGCCTTCAACGGTAACAGATGTTGCGAGACGACCGGGGTCCTCAACGAATATTCTCGCTCCGTATTCATCCTGCCCCCCCGGATTTTTCCAGTGGCCTGATACGGCTTCCGCATGATAATCATACCATGGGTTCGGATTTACTATTGTGCCGTCAACGAGGGTTATGTCCACTCCGTGGACAGCAGTCCCCCCGCTTATGACAACCGGAGTAATATTGCCGCATCCGCTGTAAATGCCCCACGGGTCTGTGGGCTGAAGATCAGTACCCGTCTGGATCACCGAAACCACATAGTAGGTACCGTCGGGAAGGCCAGAAAGTGTATAAGCGCCAAGAGAAGGAATTTCAGTGGCGACAGCCGGATTACCCGGGTTTTGTGGAGAACAGTTGATAGGCGATGTGAATGCCGCAACATAAATATTTCCGCTCTGCGTTCCGCTGTATGAGATAGCGCCGGTGATGGAACCAGCACTTACAGCAGGCTCAACGAACCTTCGGAAGTTGCTACCGTCAAGATCTGCGAAGTAAAGTTCCCTCGCAGAATCAAAACCGTAGATAGACTGATCAATGGGCGGGACAATGGACTGCAGGTCTGCTATCTGTGCTCCTGAACTGTTGTAGAGGGCGCGATGCGTCAGGCTGACCAGATTGCCTGATTGGGTGTAGAAAAGGATGTTCTCATCCTGACACAGGTCAGAAGGACAGAGATTCGTCTCAGTACCATTGGCCAATACAACATATAATGGTGTTGACTGAAATCCGGGATCAGACTCGGGCAGACCGTTAAATACGTGATAGTAGAAGAGGAAACCATTAGAATCGTTTCTGGGAGAGAGCATATTCCATTCACCCAGATATTCGCTCTTTATGATTGTCCTGCCCGTGCCGTCGGCATTCATCATTATCAGCCTTTCATAGTGGCTTGTGAAATAGCCTGCATCCTGCCTGTATTCAATCGCAATGATCTTTGATCTGTCCGGTGATAGCCAGAACATTGCTAATCTGTACGGCGCTACAGGGGACGCGATGGTAACAATGTCAGTGCCGTCGGCATTCATGCTCTTGACCTCGCCGTTATCATTGAAAATCACCTTGTCATTGTTGTCAAAGTAGGCAGCAGTATCATTGTTTTCTGCATGAACAGCTACGGGAGTTTTGGTGCCGGAAGGAATATCATAAATATAAATGGTCGATGAGACATCATCGAATTCCCTGAAGACGACCTTGGTCTTCAGTGAGTTCATGCTTCCGAATGTAAACAGGTTATTGCAATTGTCTTTCAAAGTGCTCAGCCCTGCTACCCCGGGATCATAAAGATAAAGGTCCAACCTTGTGTCCTCCCCGCAGTTTACTGAATCAAATGCGATCATCGGGATCATTTCCAGCGCGAGATTTGCACAATTCGTGCATCTTGCGCCAACAAGAATCTCTCTGTGAGAGAGTTGATTTGAATCAAAGCTATGATTGATGATTATCGTATTCCCGTTGTTCCCTATCGCTCCCGCATAGGAAGGCGCAAGATCACCAATTGATAAACCAAAACTGCCATCAGAAGAAACAGAGATATTTAAGCCAACACTCCCAAATTGAATATTTCCATCTCTTTGTCCTTTATATGATATTGTGCAGTTTCCACTACTGTCACAAGTCAAAGTGCTAAATGAAGCAAAAAAACTGGTACTGCTATCATCTCCGAAGCCTGCTAAAGCCCATGTCCCTGCAAGGTCAGCGGTGGAGTAGGTCTTGTCACCTTTCTTCATAATGAAAGTAGCTTGCCAATCAGTAGCAATATCCAATGATGCAGTTAATGCAAGCGTGCCGTCTCCTGTCATTACCCCTTTGGCATTTCCACTGTTAAGCAAAATTGAGCCATCAGGGTTTACAGAATATGTATCTGTATCGTTATCAGTCAAAATTATTCCATCGCTGTTAGCCGTATTGGCATATAGATAACTATCTACCCCATCAATCAAGGCGGTGCCTGACCATACAATATGATATCCGGGCCAGTTAGTTCCTGTGCTATCATGGTCATAGCCAATAGCATAATACTCCCCGCTCAAATCGGCACTGGTATAAGTCTTCGTCTCATCCATCCTTATCAAGACTCTTGCCCTCTGTCTGCTACTCTGGTCAGTGCCGTCCATGATCATCATATTTCCATTATCAGAAATCGCATATCTTCTAATTCTTGTCACTGATGGATATGTAGATACAACCGTAATGCTTCCGTCTGCGTTTGCTGTGACAGTGTAGGAATAGTCCTCTATTGCAGAACTTAATATTCCATTATCATTGTCCTGGTGGGTATCGGTTCCCGTGCCATCCGCGTTAAAGGTAAGAGTTCCCCCTCGTACATGCCATTTTCCATCGTTATCATGCCGTAAACGCCCATATCCCCATTTGCCGATTATGGTAAATGTTGATGCTGATTCACATCCCGGATCATTTGCGTCTATCAAATCATCACAGTCATTGTCCAGTCCGTCATTACATGCAGGGGCTCCAGCAGGGCCTTCTGCCTGCGGCGTGCCGGGAGTGCAGGTATCATTCCAAGTTCCTGCAACGCAGGTCGCGACTCCTGTGCTCTCGCAAATTCCTTTTCCGCATACTGACGTATAACTAAGATTTTCATCTGTCTGACCGTTACAGTTGTTGTCTCTACCGTCGCATATCTCAGGAGCGCCGGGATAAACAGATGCATCATTATCGTCACAGTCCACTTCACCGCATGCACCGCCTTCAATGGCATAACCATCATGGTCCGAGTCTGTACAACTATTATCACATGCATCTCCTACACCATCCCCGTCAGCATCTGCCTGATCGGGATTGAAAACATCGGGACAGTTGTCATCAATATCTCTAACACCGTCATTATCCTGGTCGCTAATTTGTAGCACTTGAATTTCTCCAGATGACAAGGCACGGTTGTAAACCATAAGGTTGTCGACTTCACCATAAAATGTTCTGCCATTCGAGTAATCCGTTAATGTAACCGTCTTATCATTCCCGGTATTTAGAGCAAAATCTGCAGGCACGGATACATCTTCTAACCGAATGCCATCAAAAAACGTGATAATATTTCTTCTCGTAAAGTCAACGGATACTACTACAGTGTGCCACTGATTAATATTCAGGATGGTTCCCGAATAAATATGTTCAAGATAGCCAGATTGAACACTCGGATCATTATTCAAAGTCAGCATAAGTTGATTAGTGTTAGTCCACTTTAGTCTGATCCACCTGTATGACTGACCGCCGATTACAATGGTTTTATAATTACCACCCAGATTATAGGGCATGAATTCTACACTGATGGTAAAGGCATCAAAATTAAAATCAGGGACTGTAGCTATTGCCGTATAACCGAAATATAGGCCATTAAGATACAGATTGTCGTTATTGAGAAACTGAGTATTTTCGAGATACATTGGATCATTGATTCCCGTGCTGTCATTGGCATTACCGTTAAACTTGTAAAATGCGATCAATCCATAATTCGTATCACACGCATCACCAATCCCATCGCCATCAGTATCAGCCTGGCCAGGGTTGTAAATATCTGGACAGTTATCGCATGTCTCGCCTACGCCATCCCCATCAGTATCGATGGCAGAAAGGCATTTATCCAGTTTTGAAACAAAGGCGTCAAAGTAATTGTATGATGTATCATAAGCGCCAGCAGTTACTGGATAATCGGATGCAGAGGTTTGTCCTGTTATGAACACGTCGCCTGTTTGAGAATCCAGCGCAGCGGCTTTTGCAGAATCATTCCCGCTTCCACCAATAAAAGTTGATGAGAGGAGGTCTGTCAGGCCATTGTTAAGCCTTGAGATAATGACATCATTGCCATAGCATATGCCGCCAGTTCCACAATAAGTATCATACGCTCCTGCAGTAACTGGATAATTGGATGAAGATGTCAGACCTGTTATGAAGACATCCCCTGTAAGGGAATCTATTGCGATGGCGTTTGCGGAATCAGCGTTGTTTCCACCGATAAATGTTGATGAGACAAGGCCTGCAAGTCCACTGCTAAGCCTTGAAACAAAAACGTCACTGCCTCCATTAAGAGATGCATCATAAACTCCGGCAGTAGTAGGATAATCAGATGAAGATGTTGCCCCACCAATAAACATATCGCCTGTCGTGGAGTCTATGGCAAGGGCATTTGCGGAATCCGTGCTGCTTCCACCAATAAATGTAGATGCAAGGAGGCTTGTAAGATCACTATTGAGCCTTGATATAAAAGCATCACTTCCGCCATTAAAAGAGGTATCATAGCTCCCGGCAGTTGAAGGATAATTGGACGATAGCGTACTTCCCGAAATTATTGCATTTCCTGAGGAATCTATAGCGAGTGCATAAGTATAATCAGAATTATTACCTCCAATGAATGTCGATGCGAGCAGATCAAGATTACTGTCAAACTTTGAAACAAAGGCATCTGAGGTTTCAATATCAGCGCCATACAGATAACTGCATATTACGCCATTCCCGCAAACTCTGTCATATGCGCCCTGAGTAGTAGGGAAATCATCTGAATGTGTATACCCGGTGACATATACGCTATCCCCAGGGCCAAGTGCAAGGGCCCTGCCTACATCACTTCAGCCAAAACCACCGATCATCGTCGATGCTTCAAGAACGGAAAGATCATTGCTGAATTTTGATACAACAACATCAAAAGAGCTCTTGTACGCTACACCCGTTGTAACAGGATAATTAGCTGACCTTGTCCCTCCAGAGATATAAACTTTTCCTGAAGAATCTATGGCCATGGCATTGCCTTCTTCTGTCTCGCTTCCGCCGATAACTGTTGAGGCAAGGAGGACAGAAAGATCGTTACTGAACTTCCTTATGAATATGTCCGCACCTGTGGTCCCTGCCACAAAAACATTACCATTTGCGTCGATGGCAATGGCGTTACCGATATCCGCAGCAGCTTCGCCTGCAAATGTTGAGGCCAGAAGCGGGTCAATGATGAGAGGTTTTGTTCTATCATAAGTCCCAACCTCAAAACCGTATGTGACCGAATCCTCGGGTACATTGTATGCAACGTTTATAAATTTCTTCTTCCCCTGCTCTTCCTGATAGGCAACAGGCTTCGTCATTTTAAGGATTCCCAGTTCCGTCTCTATCTCAAGCTCCCCGTCTTTGTTTACACGTAATCCTTTCACGCCTTCCAGGGATAGCTTAATGTCTTCAACCTCTGCTCCTCGGTTCACAGTAAAGACCTTCTCCACGGAGATTCCGTATGTCCTCAGATTAAGCTCTATGCCCTTATAGACCTCTCCCAGATTTACTTCCTGCCATGCGGGTATGTTTGACTTCCACTCTTCCCTGGCACCAATAAAGTAATGAACGCTGGTCTCTGGTTTTTTCAAACCCTTCATGGTGATAGGCTCAGGACATAACAAAGTCTCTTTGACAGCAACAGACTTCTCAACCCTATTATGATCTCCTGAGTCGCAGTTGCCTGAATTTGTTGTTGGTGGGAGATGTTCTTTCCTGATAAAGGTATAAACCATATCCCCTTTTTCATTTAAAACTACTGTGCCGTCAAATAAGGCGGCGTAAAATTTGACGGAGGGATCCTTAATCTGTCCCTGATTTTCTATAAAAGGAATCTGGCGGGATAATACGTGCTTCATCAGTAAGCTTTTATCATTGCCTGACTGATTGTTCACAATATGACGGACGGAAGATTTCGCCTCAGAGTGATTTACATAAAGAAAAACTGCAACAGATGTAACAAACAAGAGTAAAACTATTTTCCCAATGCCCTTCATAGTTAGCACCCGCACCATTTTTTTATGTATTCAGTTTTACGATACTGCCATAGTTATTCTGAAATTATTTTTCACAGGCATAATGCAATGTCACGGTAATTTTCACCATGACTCATCATAACTACCGACTTCAGATTGTTGTCATTCCGGCTTGACCCGGAATCCAGAGGAAAAAGACTGGATTCCCGCCTCGCTGGAATGACGCTACTTCAAAAAATATTATTCAGCATCTACTAAAGACTACTGAAATATCAAACACCCTCTTTGATACAAAGAGGTGTCCACGTCAAACTATGATTTTTTTAGAAGCGGATTTTCGTAAAGAGTATTAACAAGATTATAAAGATTATTCTATTTTTCTTGTTAATAAAAGATTAATTAGTTAATGGGGATGGGAATTAACTATTTCTCATGGCGCCTAAATACGTGCTGAGATTGATATTCTTGTTCTTTATGGAAAGCTTTTTCCGTATGCTTTGCCTGTGGCAATTGACCGTTTCTACGGAAAGCTTCATGGTCTTTGCTATTTCTTTTGTCTGATAGCCTGAGACTATGAGGTTGGCTACCTTTATTTCTTTAGGGCTCAAACCAAAATATTTTGATGACAGGCTGTTTGAGAGAGGAGAGACGATCTCCTTCAGGTTTTTTTCAAGAATGGTTACACAATTTAATACATCCGGCTGTGTAAGCGTTCTTTTTATTTCTTCCAGATAAGGCATGACCAGATTTCTGACATTAACTAAAATACTTTCTTTGAGTTCTTCACTGTTTTTTTCATACATATTCAGGACCACCTTCAGTGCGGCGTTGAGATCCTCAAGTTCGGAGGTTTTTCTTTTTAATGTTTCCTGTGATGACTGTATCTCCTGTTCCGCTTTCCTGCGGCGCGAGATATCTCTTACAATGTGAATAAGTCCCTTAAGTTGTTTCTTTCCGTCAATGCGCGGGATGGCTCTTATTTCCATGTGCATATTTAAATGAGGCTCAAAGATCTCGAAGGTCGCCGGTCTTTTCGTTTTGATGCACTGACAGCTCTGGCATCCTTTCAACGGTTCATTCGTACCGTGATAATACCTGTAACACTTTCCAAAGCTCCTTGCCGCCGATAAAATCCCCAATTTTTCTCTTGCAGCCCTGTTGGCGTTTATGATATTGAAATCCCTGTCATGAACAGTGATCATATCTGTGATGGTATTAAATATTTCCTCCCACTCGGTCTGAGACTGTAGGACCATATCGACCTTTATTTTTTGTTTTGTGACATCAATCTGTTTTCCCATAATAAAAGAGATTATTCTCTCCACTTTAATTACAACAGCTATTCTAAAATGTCATTCCCGCGGAAGCAGGAATCCAGAAAAAAGAACTGGATTCTCCGGTCAGGCCGGAGAATGACAGTATTGAATTTGATTTATACACCCTGTGCTGTCAGCGCAGTGCTCATAACAACCAAGCATGACAAGTCGGGCCACATCATCACAATCAATCAGCGTTCAGGATAGTGAACCCCCTTTTTCTTCCCATCCACCTCGCCCTCCCATGCGCTGAGTCCTCCCCTTAATCCTTTTACATCATATCCGAGGCTTTTCAGGATAAATGCCGCCGGCATTCCCCATGCTTCCACGCCGCAGTATGTGTAGTATTTTTTCTTTGGGTCCAGTTCTGTATATCGCCTGCGCAAATATTCGAGCGGGATATTGATAGCACCGGCTATATGCTCATCTTCAAATTGCGGCTCCAGTCTCGTATCAATGAAAATGACATCTTTTAACTCCTCAGGAGTGATATCTTCCGGATAGACTATTTCCAGAAAGGACGTCTTCATTATCTTTTCAAAATCGGATTGGGAAAGGGCAAGAACGGTGGTCTCTTCCAGTGCGCGGCAAGTCGCGCTGCGGCGTTTACCCGAGATCAATGCCTCTTCTCCAAATCCCTCCCCTTCACTGAGGACAGCCACCTGTTCAGGCTGTTCTCTGTTTTCCTTTTTCAGAACAGCAACACGCCCGGACTTGATTACGTAATACAAATCCCCCTTTTCTCCTTCACTAATGATATTTTCTCCAAAGGCATATTTCTTCTCGATGAATTTATCCGAAAGGGCAAACATCTTTTCGGGCTCGAGAAGAGCAAAAGGCTGAAGAGTTTTTATCTTGTTGTATTCGGAACAGGCATGCGCCTTTGAACCCAGCATGCAGGAAATAGCGGAATCCATGCCGACCACTTCCTCAAAATCTTTCTTGAAAAGCTTATAAAGCTCTACATCCGTTTTGGCTTTAACGGTACAGAAACGGGGGGAACATGTCAGCAATGCCATCTCGCCAAACCCTTCACCGCACTTGATAACAGTAATTTTGGCGTCCTGCCCCCACCTGGTCTTTTTCTCTACTTCGACTTCTCCTTTCTTGACCAGATAAAATGCATCCGATGGCTCGCCTTCTTTGATAATCTCTTTCCCGGCTGGTAATTCTACTTGATCAAATTTTTTGGCAAGCTCTTCCAAAGCACCGTCTGAAAGACGTGAAAAGAAAGAATATAATTTCAGCATGCTTGGCGACAAGATATTCATTGGACAACTCCTTTAAACAATTATTGATGCCAGTAACATTAATGTCCTATCCTCGGATTTTTGTCATTTCGGGCTTGACCCGGAATCCAGCGAGAAAAGACTGGATTTTCGAAGCGAGTCTCCGCGAAGAGTCGCTCCGACCCGCATTCGCGGGAATGAAATTACATCGGACATTTCTCAAAAAGGGTCACGCCCCCTGTGAACCGCATGATCACGTAGGCGTAAACGCTGCGTGCACCCCTTCTGATTCACCTTCTACAGGCCCTGTCCAGTTAAGCAATCCTCCTTTTATGCTCATTGCTTCAAAACCATGACCGTTCAGGACAAAAGCTGCTATTGCGCTCCTGGCTCCCATGAGGCAATAAACAAAATATTTCTTTAAGGGATCAAGCTCGGCATATCTCTGTCTCAACTCATCCAGAGGAATGTGGAGGGCATGCGGGATGCGCTCCTCATTAAATTCCATCTTCATGCGGACATCAAGATAGGTTGGATCATCTTTCTTCAAAACCTCCTCTGCCGATATCTCTTTCAGAAAAGATGTTTTCAATGTTTTAGCGAAATCATCCTGAGAAAGCGTCCAGACGACAGTATCCTCCAACGCCTGCACCGTCGCACTCCGTGGAGATTCTGTCAGGAGCGCTTCCTCCCCGAAGCCCTGCCCTTCGTTCAGGATAGCAATATTCCCGGTCTGATCGTCAATATTTTTTTTAAGAACGGAAACGCTTCCTGACTTGATGATGTAGTAAATATCACCCTTATCACCCTGATTGATAATATTCTCACCTTTGGCAAATTTTTGTTCGCGGAGTTTTTCCAGGATCACTGCCATTTTTTCGGCTTCAAGCAAAGCAAATGGCTGAAGGGTTTTCATCCGATTATAGCTGGAGAAACTTCTTACATTTTTTTCCGCCTGCACTGAAAATGCGGAATCCAGACGAACGATCTCTTCAAAGTCCGCTTTCAACAGCGCAAGCAGCCTGACATCGCTTTTTGCGGCAACTGAGCAGCATCGGGGAGAACATGTCAAAAGCGCCATCTCACCAAAACCTTTATTGTTGCCAAGAACAGATATTTTTGCTTTTTGTCCCCATTTTGTTTTTTTGAATACTTCGACTTCGCCTTCTTTTACGAGATAAAAAGCATTTGCCGGGGCATCTTCACTTATAATTTCAATTCCGGCTGGAAACTCTACGGCATGAAGTTTTTTTGAAATAGCCTCAAGGGCTGCATCAGACAGGTAGGAAAAATAGCAGTACTTTCTTAGTTCCCTGTAGTCAGACATTTACCACCCCCACACATCTAACCAATACAGCGGAAGATTAATCCCCCTTTAAAAAGAACTATAAAGGGAAATTTTGTAATTTTGTTTGTTGCGTTTATATTATTTATTTAATAATTCGTCTATCTTCCCCTGATCAAACCCGGTTACGGCTTCATTATTGATCAATGTTACCGGAAGGGTCCTGATCCCCATTTTCCCTAGATCGTAAATGGCGGTGGGATCAGTTGCAAGATTGCGTTCAGTGTATGTTACGCCTTTTTGTGAAAGATACTCTTTCACTTTATTACAGTAAATTCAACCGACCTGACTGAAGACAATGATATTTTTTTCTGCCATGGGCAAGCACCCCTCGTAATTTTAGTATTTTATTATAAAGTTACAACCTGTTAAATATCAATAAAATTATTTTGTGCTGTACTCTAATTTATTGTTCTGCTTAGTAACCGCACCGATCATGTTTGTGCTTACCTCGTCTAATCCTTCCTGGAGGGCGCTGCTTAACCCCTTTGCGAGGCTCGAAAAACTCCGGTCAGCGAGTTTCAGCTTTTTATGAATTGTGCCGCTGTATAAGCGCTGGTTGTCAGGTGAGTGGGGATCCGCATCAAAGACAAGAACGCCAAAAGAATCATTCCCCTCATCGAGCCTTTCAAACTGTTTCAGATTTATCCTCAGCGAATAAAAACCTTCCGCTGCAATATAGTCTGCCCTTACCTCTTTGAAAATGCCTGCCCTGGAGAAGGTGTCTTTAAACTGATTCTTTACGATCCTGCTCGGCGACGCCTCCCACTTTGAATACTTTGATATCTCGACCTGATAAGGAGTACTCCTGTACGCAATGTACGACTGTTTGAGATACTGTTCCGAATTGATACTTATATTCACTGATCCATCTGTCCTTATTCTGACAGGGCCTTTTTCATCAGGCATATAAAGAGTATAAGTTCTTGTCTCAGGCATTGTGCATGCCGCGAAATAAAAAACACATAAAAATGCAATACACTTGCGCATGTCACTCATCCGCTTTCTCCCCTTCCGGGTAAATAACACTCCCAGGGTTTATTTTTTATTTCCTGCAGAAGTTCCCAGAGATCTTCAGTGGTATCATTCAGGTTGGTGATGAGGACCGTTATATTCCTTGACTGAAAGTCAATCGCATTGCTCAGACTTTCTCCCGATAAAGCCGAAGAAGTTCTCAGCTCTTGAGTGCATCGTCCATCTCCCCCACAATCTCAAATATACTGTCCAGCTTTGAGAACCTGAATATTTCCATGATCCCCTCGTTCATGTGTACGAGTTTCAGGCGTCCGCCATATCTCTTCATGACCTTGAGTATCTCTACAAACGTTGCAATGCCTGAGCTGTCCATATAAGGGACCTCTATCAGGTTAACCAGCACTATTTGTGGCTTTCTGGATGTCAGGCGCATCAGTTCCTCCCTGAGTTCATGCGCGGAATACATGTCTATATCTCCGGAAACCGAGACAAGTTTATGGCCCTTATGTTCAGCAGTTTCAATCTTCATGCTTCTCCCTGTTTTTTGTGTATCTGGTCAGGATCAGTCTGTTGCCTTTCTTCTTTTTCTCATCAAAGGCAACGACATCAAAGGCCCTTCTTATCAGATGTACACCAAGTCCGCCGGGCCTTACATCATCGAGGTTCCTGCCTGCAATATATTCAGGATGCATTTTCCCGCTGTCCTCTATTACAACCTCAAGCTTACTTTTCGTGAACCGAAACCTTACAACTATCCTTTTCCCTGTGTCACCCTCATAAGCATGCTTAATCACATTGGAACACGCTTCATCTACGGCAAGCTTTATATCTTCCGCCTCAGCGGCTGACAGACCATGCAGTTCCGTCATCTTCACAGATACAGCCCTGACAACGGACAGATACTTTGGATGAGAGGGGATAGTTATGATCGTTGAATCTTTCATCTTATCTGAGATTATTCATAAACCTGGAGCAAGTATGGTGAGAAGAACATATTGAGCAATACCTTAGCATCTAAAATTCTAATATATTCTGTTCGCACGTGCATTGTTCAGGTATTTTAATAATCCATTGCGTTCAAGATGTTTCTCGAACCATGGCTTGCTCCAAACCAGGTTTATGAATAATCAAGACTATACCCTTCTGATCTCTACAAGGGTCAGATCATCCACCCTTTCTGCGCCCTTTGAAAAATCATTTACATGATCGACCACTCTGTGAATGATCTGCCTGTCCTTCATATGCTTTTTTATGAACCTGGTTATCCTGTCAAACCCTATTCTCTTACCGCGTCTGTCTTTCGCATCAAAAATCCCGTCAGTTAATAATATCAGCCTGTCGCCTTTTTTTAGCGACAGGGCTGTAACAGGATAGTCTGCCGGCAATATTCCGAGAGGCGGCCCTGCCGGTACGCTCATCACCTTTGCCTTTCCCTCGGAAAGTTGTCTGCTGCCGCGTCCTCAATGATGAGCGGTTTCAGGTTTTCCGCAACCCAGCCCGCGATACCTTTCCCCATATCAAGGACGACCTTCTCTTTTAATGTTTTCGACATTGCTCTTTGACCGCACAGCGACCTCAAATTCGAGCTTATTCGTTCCCCTGTTATAAAGAAGGATCGAACACGCTTCCGCATTCATTACCTTTTCCGCCTTCTCCATGACAAGGGTGAGGAGTTTGTTAAAATCAAGCGTTGATGATATGATCGCAGAGTCCTCTATAAGGGTGCTGAGATCTTGCACCTTTTTTTCGAGAGCTGCAAGATAGTCCCTCGGGACAGCCACCACAGCTTTTTTGGGCATGCATATGGGATAACAGGTTTCAATAAAGATTTCAAG
This sequence comes from Nitrospiraceae bacterium, assembly GCA_003599425.1. Lineage (GTDB taxonomy): Bacteria > Nitrospirota > Thermodesulfovibrionia > UBA6902 > UBA6902 > SURF-23. The sequence continues at coordinate 64,173 of QZKC01000083.1, forward strand.
ACAAATGATCGTTTAAGCAGGCAATAATTTTTTTGGGCAATAAGATTTCTATTGTCATAAGCTGCCGGGAGAATGTAAAATGCTATAGCTTAATGGACGGGAGATATTCATTGCTGGACAGGTTACTTAAATGGCACTTTGATCCGGGTAAGGAACACGAGCTCAAAATCTTAAACGAGGTTTCGCTGTTCAGAGGGCTGAAGAAGCACCTCCTGAGAAAGTTGCTGACAGACCTGTTTGAGAAGGAGTATACGGCAGGAGAAACTGTTTTTTCAGCAGGTGACACCGGAAAGGCGCTGTATGTTGTCATGTCGGGCTCTGTGAAAATCATCAAACAGGCGAATCCGGAGGAACGCCTCCTCACAACACTGGGGCCCGGTTCATATTTTGGGGAACTGGCGCTTATCAGGGAGTCTCCACGTTACGCATCAGCAATCGTTGAGGAAAATGCAAGACTGCTGATCATGTATAAATCCTATTTTGACAGTCTTATGAAAGGCAACAACACGATCTCATCCCTTATCCTTATGAATCTTGCTGAATCTCTTTCAACTTACATAAGCAGCAACCGTTGTTTTGACGACAACGGCAAAAGATGACAAGCATGGTCCTTTGTAATTATTAATGTGGCGGTAAATTGGAAATGCCTGAACATGACAAAGAGCCAATAATAAATGAGATAAACAGGATCTACCATCAAATGCCACGGTGGGTGATCCAGCTCCTTCTTGCTGGAATTTTTATTTTCTTTGCATATCATACTGTCAGCCTTCTGATCACTCTTCTCCTTTCATTCATCCTTGCATATATAGTGAACAATCTCATTAATATAGCCGAGTCCATGGGGATTAAAAGATATCATGCTGTCGTAATGTTCTATGTTCTTATGCTGGTACTGCTCATAGTGGCAGAGATGATCCTGGCGCCTTACCTGCAGAAGGAAGTGGAACATTACTATGCCAGGCTTCCTGAATTTTCTGCCAGAATTGAAAATATCCTGACAAATGCAGCCGGCGGCAGGATAAGCAATTATCCGCTTTCAGATGAGATCATTCGAAAGATGCTGAATACTGTCATGAGGCCCGGCATTATGATCGACAAAACACTCAATTTTTCTGACATCGTTAACAAAACCACATCACTTTTTTTCGGAGCGGTACTTGTTCCTTTCTTTGCATTCTTTCTGCTCAGGGATTGGCCCGTGATACTGAAAAAAGTCATGTCATGGGTTCCTCCGCAATATGTCGAAACAACGGTATCGCTTCTTTCCGAGATAAACATTCTGGTCGGGAAGTATCTGAGGGGACTGACGCTGGATTGCATTCTGGTAGGTATCACGGCAACGGTTGGATTATCACTGTTCGGCATTAACTATCCGATCTCTCTGGGGATACTTACCGGTGTTGCAAATGTTATACCGTATTTCGGCCCTGTAATGGCCTGCGCTGCCGCCAGCCTGATCGCGTTCACGCAATTTAACAGTACAATCGCGGTACTGAATATGATCATCCTGTATATAGCTATCAGGCTGATCGACGATCTTGCAATTCAGCATGTTACACTTGGCAAGATCATTAAACTCCATCCCATGCTGCTTGTCATAACCATCATGTCCGGCTATATGCTCTTTGGTGTTATTGGTATGGTAGTCGCTGTGCCTGCTGTATCGGTCATTCAAAAGGTTCTGAGTATTATCATTGAGAACCGGAAGCACCTTGCCGGGGAAAATGATTCGATCCGTCCAGTTAATTTTCCAGTATGAGGGTTGTCCAGCACCACCATCAGGCTTTTCAATGACTGAAGAGAACCTCACACGGCAGGATAAAAGTGGCTGGGGCGGGAGGAAACCTGCAGGACAACGAGGATATCTTATAACTCATGCAGGAACAGGCACTGCCCCAAATGCCTTTTTCCTCAGAAAGGAGCAATGGCTTGAAGCGAGGAACAAATATCTGCTGCCCATACAATTGTTTATCGCTCGCCAAAAGTATTCTGATAGATCCTTTCAGGGGTCACGCCCCTTCAGCGCCGCACGATCACGTAGGTTTAAAGGGAGTATGAATGCCGTCACTTCCTTTCTCCAACGGACCGGGCCAGTTCAGTATCCCGCCTTTGATGCTCCTGGCATTAAATCCCTGACTGTTCAGCAGAAACGCGGCCGTTGCGCTTCTGGCGCCCAAAAGACAATATGCATAATATTCCCTTGAATTATCCAGTTCAGCATATCTTTTTCTGATCTCATCAAGAGGAATATTGATCGCTTCGGGAATATGCTCTTCGTCGAATTCCATCTTCATCCTCACGTCAAGGAAGGTGATGTTCCCCTTTGCTCCATTGAGCACTGCAAGTGGATCAACCTCCTTGAGGAAAGAGGATTTGACAACAGAGTCAAAGTCAGATTTTGCAAGCACCCACAATACAGTCTCGTCAATTGTCCGAACTGTAGCGCTGCGCGGCGAATCAGTTAAAAGCGCCTCTTCGCCAAAAGCCTGTCCCTCTTCAAGTATAGCTACATGTTCAGGCTCTTCGCCCAGCATCTTTTTCAGCACCTCAACTTTTCCGGACTTTACTATGAAATACTCATCGCCCCTTTCCCCCTGTGCTATTATTGTCTGTCCAAGTGTAAATCTCTTTTCCTTTAATTTGCCTGTCAACGCGGACATCTTCTCAGGCTCCAAAAGGGCAAAGGGCTGCAACATTTTCAGTTCATTGAACAGGTAGAAGCGCTGGTGACGGTCTACCATCGCTCCTGCAAAAGCAGAATCTGCCCTGATTATTTCTTCAAATTCGGGCTTCGGGAGTTTCAAAAGTGTAACGTCTGTCCTGGCAGTAACCGAGCAGAAACGGGGTAAGCATGTAAGCAATGCCATCTCACCAAAACTCTCTCCCCGCCCTGAAACTGCTATCGTAGCAGCCTGCCCTGTATCTGTCTTTTTTGTTACTTCTACTTCGCCTTTGGATATCAGATAGAAAGCATCCGCAGGTGCTCCTTCTTTTATGATATGCGTACCCGCGGATAAGTTAACGTGTTCAAGTTTTTGCGATAACGCTTCCAACGCTCCATCAGAGAGGCACGAAAAGTAACAGTATTGCCTCAGGTCTTTATAGGATGTCTGTTCCATAAGTCTGAACTCCTTTTATACGTCTTAAATTTCTCTTTTGCATTTCCGTTCTTTTGCACTGCATGCTTATCAATTTACTGTTGCAGGTTGGTGAATGCCGTCACCTGTGCGTTCAGTCGGCCCGTCCCACGCGCTCAATCCTCCCCGGAGAGCGCTTGCGTTATATCCCATGCTTTTCATGAGGAATGCTGCTGTCATTCCCCTGGAGTCATTTGTGCAGTACGTGTAATATGTCTTTGCCTTATCGAGTTCTCCGAATTTCTGCCGTAAAATTTCAATTGGGATATTTATAGCCCCTGCGATATGCTCTTCCTCATATTCAGGGGTTATCCTTGCATCAATAAAAACCACTTTGCTCCTTTCCTCTTCCGGTATCTCTTCAGGAAAGGCATTTTCCACAAATGATTTTCTCAATATGCCATCAAAGGTTGCTTTATCCAGAACCAGCACGGTTGTCTCGTCAATCGCCTGTACTGTTGCGTTTCTCGGCATTTCCCTTATTATTGCCTCTTCACCAAATCCCAGTCCGCTGCCCAATTCCGCCACCTGTTCAGGAGGGTTATCCCCCTTCTTCTGAATAACCTCAACACGGCCTGATCTGATAATGTAATATTCACTGCCCTTATCACCCTGCGTGATGATCACCTCACCGGGCGAGTATTTTTTTCCCTTCATTTTATCTATAAGGGTGAGCATCTTCTCGGGTTCAATGAGCGCAAACGGCTGAAGGGTTTTCAATGAAATAAATTCAGCATAATTCTGTGACTGTCTACCCAATAAATTCGAAAAAGATGTGTCAAGGCTGATTATTTCTTCAAAATCCTCTCTGCTGATTTCAGAAAGCATGACGTCAGTCTTTGCCGTAACTGTACTGCTTCGGGGAAGATTGGTAATCAAAGCCATTTCGCCAAAGCTTTCCCCTGCGCCAGATGAAGAGAGTTTCGCGTCTTGTCCGAATTCGGTCTTCTTGGTAACATCCACCTCCCCTTTGCACACAAAATATAAAGATTTCCCCTGCTCTCCCTCTTTGATAATTTTTGTCCCTACTGGGAACTCAACCTGTTTGATTTTACGGGAGAGCACCTCCAGGGCACCATCCGACAATGAGGAAAAATAGCTGTAATTTTTCAGGTCATTAACAGATAGTTTTTTCATCGCTCTTTACCTCTCCATAAAAGAAATTTATTATCGATACGTCAAGAAGCTCTCGTACCGTTTCAGTATATCATTGTACTTTCATACCTTCAATAATTACTTTCCCATTATTGATAGTCATATTCCCGCTTACTGTTGTCTTGCCTCATAAATCCACCCCACATGACTTGTTAATACATCATAAAGACAAGAGGTTGAAGTTATTGTCTGCTTAACTCCAGATTATGATCTCTAACCTAATAGAGCAGGGCTTCAACAACTTGCCATTAAGACTGCTAAAGATTCTTCCTGCCATCGTTCCTCCCCCCTTTATAGAGACAGTTATTTGAAATGTTCTTTTATAGATTCATGCACAGCATAAATGCAAAGGCGCATTCGATCTATCAATCGTTACGTTTATTGCTGTCGTTATTGTTAAGCAGAGCCGCTTTTAAGTCGATCTATAGTTTAAAGATTACTGCAGGGATTGTAAATACTTTTTTGGGGCCACTTTTTTGGAGAATCTTACCAGAAAGCGGCCTTACAGCTTTCCAGAGATATATGGTACAACGATTATGTTATGCTTGCACAGAACAGCTCCAGAGCGTATCGGGAGCAATATCGATATTGCCCGGCCAAACCACAGTGCCGTATTGAACGGACGCTTTGAAGAATAGCGGAGAGTTGAAGAGTTTGATAAAAGGTTTTCTGTCAAAGTACGGTTTCATGTCAAAAATACGTCTTTCGCCATTTTCAAAAACAAGCTCCAGGGTATAATCGTCATGAGTTTTTACGCTGATGACATCAAGCAACGCTTCCATAAATAGTCTCCTTTATTGAAGTGGGGCGATGCGAAATGGTTCATCGCCATTAACGGCAAGTTCCCAGTCTGCCATTAGCTCATCCCTATGAATATCGATCCAGACCTGCACCATCCGAAGTTGGCGGGCTGGAAAGTCGCCAGCAAGAACACTGCCATCGTCAATCGCAATTGACGCCTTCCTGCCTTGGTATCGAACATGAATATGCGGTGTATGATGCTGCTCGTTATCACCATAAAACATTGATACGAGAATTCCGAAGAACATTGAGATTGTCGGCATCAATACTCCTTTATATCGACATTATACAATATGTATAGCGATTTTTGCCGTATGCTTGTAGTGCATTGCCATAGCCCTACTAACGCCGCAAGAGCGATGCCATGGAAGCAGTGTCTCCGATGTGCTCGAAGAAATATGACTAATCGTGGGTTAACCTGCTGCCGGCAAAATCCCTGATCGTTGCCTTTTCATTGGAAATTTCACAGCAGGGCTTCGGGTGTTTACCCGATTAAAAATAAAAGATCGCAGATGTCATTAACGTGTGCTGATTAACATCGGGATCGCTGTCCGTAGCAGCAAGGAAATCCGTTGTGATATTCCTTCCGAATCTGTATTGATAAGACATATCCAGCGCAATCCGGTCGCTGGCAAAGCCGGTTCCGAAGGAGATGCCGTAGAAATCATCGAGATGCCCTGTCGCGGGTTCCGGATCATAGAACAGTCCGAATCTTAGGGGGACAGTATACTTTGCTTTTATAAAGAGATATTCCATTCCAAGACGCGCCTGGGTTGTATCTTTTAAACGGCCTTTGCTGATGGGAACGCTGTTCAGTGGATTTGTTTCATTACCTTCCGAGTTTCTAAGTACGAACCTTGACCATTCAGTAATGTACATATCAGCCGCAATTGTGAGACTGTCGGAATGTCTGTAAGAAATGCCCACTCCGTATGACGCCGGCATCCTCATCGTAAATTTCTCCCTGGTAGCTGTAGTTTCGGGTCCATTAATTGTTTCTGATGGGGGGAGCATTGAAACATATTCAAGCCTGTTTATGTCATAATTGGTTACCTTTCTTGCTTTTTCAAGGTCCGCGTCAAATGCCGTTTTATAGACCCCGCCGATGATCAATGAGTCCGTGATTGACCACAATACCCCAAAGTGCCAGTTGTCCCCCTCAAACCTGTTTTCTTCTTCAATGGTTGTACTTGATTCCGTATAAACCGTCACTCCATTTATGGGCGCAGGGAGCGGCATCAGCGTTGTCTTGGACTCCCTTCGAATATTCCTGCTGTCCCATCCGTTTGCTCCGAAAAAGTTGTCCCATATATTATAGGTCGCTCCTAAAGTCAGCCCCGGTAGTAACTGAACAGCAAATGCAGGTGACAGGGTATATAGAAAGCCATCCTGCTGAAATTCATGACTGCCGCTTTCAGTCAGCACAGACACAGAACTGCCGGGATCCACGGAAGACGAGCCTATAAAATCAAATTTATAATCTTTATTCATTTCGAAAAGCCTTTGGTAATTAAGGGAGATTATCATGTTCCTGTTCAGGAAAACGAAGGGATATGCAATGCTGGCATAATTAAGACCGTCCGCGTCCATTTTCTGGACACTGTCTATTTCTGGATGCTGATCGGAAGAATACTTTTGCCTTCTATGAAAATATGAGTACACAGCCGACATCTCGGGCTTTTCAAGTTGTATGAGGCCGGCCGGGTTCCATGAAGCAGCGGTTGCGTCATCAGCAACGCCGATAAAGGCGCCGCCCATTCCAGTCGCACGCGCTCCGGAACCCACAGGATTCAAGGTAGATGAAAATTCTGTCTGCTGGGCATTCGCGCTCTTAATGAAAATCAGACTTGCAAAAAGAAAAAGAATAATAAGGAATATTCTTGATCCGGACATTTTGTAATTTCCTTTCGTTGTTGTTACTAATATTGTCCTTTGTAAAGCCTCATAATACATTATCCTCATGCCCGAAGTTCTTTCTCCTCGGCGAATCGCCTGGGGCGATAAGCGGGCATCCAGCCTGGATTCCCGCTTACTGACTGCGGGAATGACAAACAATGTGGCTTTATTAATGAAGTTCTTAATAACTCCCCTGCACCCTTTTAAATAACTCCCCCTAAACCCCTTCTACTGCACCTGAACATTCTCAAGCGTCGCTGTCCCGTTGCTTATCGTCATGTTGCCCTCTATCGTTGTCGTTCCCATTGATGTCGAATAGCTGCAGTCATATCCTCCCCTGATCGTCACCGCCTTATCAAGATCAATGTACATGTCACCGCTGAATATCAGGTCCTGACACTGTATCGTCGTCCCGTTTCCCGCATTGTCATAGGCCTCCTGCATGGTATTGTAATATGCTCCTCCAACCTTTGACGGTTTTGTCAACGGACAGTTGTCGCTCCCGTCAGACATTCCATCATTGTCGTCATCCGAATCCACACAGTCTGCCACTCCGTCACTGTCCGTGTCAGTATATCCCTCATCTATTACACTACTGCAGTTGTTGTCTGCACCGTCACACACTTCCATTGCTATGGGGTTGATCGCTGCATTACTGTCATTGCAGTCCGGCGCACTGCCGCCGGAGCACGTTGCACTGCCCGGACTTCCATAGCCGTCACCGTCATTGTCATGATTGATTGTTATATAAATGGGGTAGTACCATACCCCTGATGTGAACGCCCTGCTGCTTCCATTCGGACAGTAAAGACTCTTCGATGCATTCGTCGTATGGTTCTCTGCCTGCGCGCTCATCGTCACCTTGTTGTAGTAATACCCTGATGCATCGCTCGTATAGGAATACCCATTTGTCACCACCGTTACTCCTGATACCAAGTTCCCTGATGTATCCTTTATAAATCCCCATATGTGCGCATCGGCTGTTGTCCCGCTTTCTTCATAAATAGACAGATCATACCCCGTATCATTTCCGTATACACCGCTCACATTGGTCACCCTCAGGTAATAATGTCCGGTATTGGGAATCGGATAGTAATGCAATTCTGATGCGCCGTTGCCCCCGTTGTTCCATGTGGCCAGCGGGATTGGCGGGTTGGCTGTCACTCCCTCTTCATCAAACAGCTCAAATTTCACATTACTGTTTAATCCAACATTCTTTGCTTCAAATGTGAACTCCTCATCCGTCACCGCATAGAACTTCACCCAGTCTTCATCATTGTTATTGAAAAAGTTGTGCTGCTGGGCATACCCGTCATCCAGAATGATCGGCTTTGCCTGTTCATAAGAATTATCAGGTTCATACAGGTCATCAAGTCCCTGCTGATACACCTTCGTCTCTGAAACAGCCGACACATTCCCCTCATTGTCTTTTGCGTATACTGTAACTGAGTACCAGCAACACCTTGTGAATATATCCGGTGTCACAGCCGTATAATCATTGGTTTCGCCCCCGATAGGCGACAATACAACAGTCGTTTGTGTCGGGATCGAGTCATATGGCCCTTTTGGATGGGTCACCACCGCCCACACCGGATCGTCCGTTGCGAGTATCCCCACCGTTGTTACGTCCTCCGCTGTTAACGTTGTACTAAGCTGCCCTGTTAATGGGTTGGGATCAGCAGATACCGAGCCTATCAGCGGGTCCTTGCCGGCAAACCGTATCCCCATACCTATGGTGTATTTCGACGCCGGCGCTCCGTCGTAACTCTCATTGCCGATCCCGTTGCCATTGTCATCAATCCATGTCATCTGTTCCTGATTCGTTGAAAATTCCATGGCGCTTGCTGCATACAGATATGCGTCACGCACATTCCAGCCGTTCAGGACTTTTGACCATAAGTAGTGCGAAAATGATATATCTCCCCCTGATTGAAAGTATGCCGTGTTGCCGGAGCTTCCGATCAATATCCGGTCTTCACCGGATGTTGCCAGGGCAGAGCTGTATGCTCCTGAATAAGGGGCGTCGTAAATCACTGTAATCTTATTCCCCCCGATGCCCGTCTGCAGATTGTCAAGCCACACCTTGAGCGTATCAGCGGCAACCGTTTCCGTTGCATTGATAAAATATTGTCCGGTGTCCCCGTTCCCTATCATATAGAGCACGACGTCATGAGTATCTGCTGCTGCCCACGACTCGACTGCGCTCTGGAGATTCCCTGGGGTCGGGACTGAATCCTTAGGCTTCACCCCAGTTAAATCAAGAGGACTCAAGATGTACATGTCATCATCGGCATACCCCTGTTCTTTTAGCGCCTTGTAGGCCAGCGTGACATTATTCTCAACCGCAGGCCACAGTTCGTCGCCCGTAGGGTCAGGAAGGGTACCGGCTGCCACGAGGATGGCCCGTCTTCTCAGGGGATTTGCGCCTACGGTTGCGGAAGCATAAGCAGGAGCTGCAGAGTTGCCGTCCCTGTCGGAGGCGAAGACAAATATGTCATAGAGGCCTTCACTGGTAAATCCGTCATAGGTGCCCCTGTATTCCCCCGCAACGCCCGTCGGCATCAGGTCGATGTGAGGGAAGTCTTGTATCGCATTGTCAGAGGCCCCGGAAAGCAGGTCGTCCGGCAGTATGATCGCCCACACGCGCGAGATACCGTTATCGGCGTCTGTAACCCCTGATGCGGTTATATCCGCCCATGATTGCCCATTGATCAAACTCGGACTTACCGTTACCCCTCCGATTACGGGCGTATCTCCCGGGACGACTGTTCCATTTCCTATGTAGGCGCTCCGGGCCAGATACCCGTCGTCACCCTGTTCAATCACTCCGGCCTGTCCATAGTCCTCATTCCCCAGTCCGTTCCCGGTATCATCCAGAAGCGGTCTTTGCCGGAAGCTTGGCGTAATCGCAAGCGCATCCGTTGCAGCATCAAAGGCCGTCTTCACATCAGCGCCTTTAAATATCCAGGTCCAGAAAGACTCTGAAAAAGATAAAGTACCCTGAAGGGCAAATATCGCCTTTTCTTCAACGTCGGCGCTTGATATTACAATACGCTTCCTGTCGGGAGGGGAAGGCAAAGCTTGCAGGAAACTGCCCGACTCGCAGGCGTCATAGATAAGGGTCACGGTGTGACACTGGTTAAGAGTACCCGTCACCTTTACATCATCAACCTGCCACCAGAAGTCGTAATTGGCATTATAATAGCGGAACCTCACCATGAGATTCTGCTGCCCCGCTGCGACTGCCGTTATATCAATGTTCTCTGTTGCAGGCCCGCGGTAATCGGCCCCTGTCTTTCTCCAGACGTTTGTCCAGGGGCCTGAAACACCGTTCACGCTTACATCTACATCAGCCACCTCGGCCCCTCCGAACGGATAGTAGAGGAAATCCGTCTTGAACTCAAGGATGACGGTAGAGAGATTTGAGGCGTCCATGAGGGGAGTACGCAGCTCCGTATCCATGTCCACCTCCCCTTCATAATCACTGTTGGCAACGGCAAAAAAACCTGAGCCTCCCGAAAGGTTGCCGCGGTGACCCGGGGCATTAAATCGCCATAACGCTCCGCTGCCGGTATTGTCGGTCACGGTCCAGCCGGCAGGGTTTGCCCCTGATGAGAAAGATGTATTGAGGATTTCTTTGTCCGGACAGGGTGAGGACTGAAAGGTACTCAGCCAGTAATTCAACTGTGACGCGGTAAGGATCTCCGTCTCACTCATCCTGAAGACGCCGTTACCTCCATGATCAACAAGGTAGAGCACGAGATCATCTGCGTCCATGGCCCAGCCGTTGCCTGTGCCGCCGCATGCCGAGCCGCATATGGCGTGCCGGAGATGAAGCTCAAGATGGAATTCCCGCGGTATACATCTGACGTATATTTCACTGATTGGGACGCGGGAACGGTCAAGAAGATGGACATCACATTCACCGGAGCTGAGATCGCGGCGCCGTATAACCGGTCATTTAAGATCGATCTGCCGAACCTGAAGTTATCATCCGTTGAGGCCCCGGTGGATACCGGGATTATCAAGCATCCGGTTGAGTTCAACATGCTGGGAGCCGCTGCGGCTCCTGCAGGGATGAGCACTACAAAGCCGTTTGAGATAACGGTGATCAACAGACAATCGGCAAACGTGTTGGCATAAAGGAATTGGATTCCCGCTTATGGACTGCGGGAATGACATAAAAAAGCAAGGAGAAATAGATGGGGAAATTTAATTTTTCAGATGAAGAGAAAAACAGATGGTTTCAGTTCGATATTGACACAGAAGTGCAAATTAAACTCATCACAAAGCGCGACCTCAGAGAGATCGCCAGGAAGGCCGCAAAGAGGGCGAAGCTCACGGGAGAGGATGAGGGAGATATCGCTGACAGGCTGCTGGGCAGAGCTGCGGTGATGGGATGGCGCAAAATGGATGATCACAATCATCCGGGGATTATCGTCAATGATCAGCCATGTACATTTTGCCCTGAAAATATAGATGTGCTCATAACAAGGAGCATCAAGTTTTCGCGGTTTGTAAATCAGATGTGCATCGATGAAGATGAGTTTCTGGAGGAGACGGAAACAAAAAACGCCTTATAGCTCACATCAGGGCAAAGCTGGACTTTCCCAATGTGAGCTGTGAGCAATGCCGGGAGGCGCTGGAGATAGATGATGTCGAGCCGCCGTGTTTTTCTCGCACCTGCTATATTCCGCAGCCTGACGAGCGCGGTCAAAGAATACTCGAGATCAGGGACAAACTTATCAAGCTGCATGATCTCGTTGATCCCGGAACAATACTGAAACTATATAACTCTACGGTAGAGGATATTGAGTTGCTGGCGTATGTGGAGGAGGAGATGGAAGAGTTACTTAGGACCAGACGATGAGGAGAAAAAGAAAAGCAATTAATAAGATGGTGGCGAACGTTTTCAGGAAGAATTTCAGATCAAAATCAATGTTCACTTTCATGCTTAAAGTATAAGGTAAAAAATGGCGGCAGTCAAGATAGAGATAGGCGCGGAAGACAAAGGAACTTCTGCTGCAATTTTAAAGGTAAAATCCGCTTTCGATTCTTTACGATCACATATATTTGAGATATATGCATCAATAAAAAGCGCATCTGTGACATTGAGATCTGCGTTTGAAGCAATACAAATAGGCGCTGCGGCATTACAGGCGGAGACATCGTTCAAAAATGTTACTAAAGCGTATGGTGAAGATGCTGGAGAATTGCTAAAAAAAATGAAGCAGGTTTCTGCTGGCATAATAGACGAAAGCAATCTTATGCAAAGAGCAGTGAGAGGTCTACAGCAGGGGCTTAACGCTGACCAGATTGTAAAAATACTTGAAATAGCGAGATCGTCTGCACGTGTTGCAGGGACGGATATTGCATCTGCATTTGATGGCATTACAAATGCAGTCGCAAACCAAGCAACACGAGGCCTGAAATTATACGGCATTGTGATAGATCAGAAAAGGGCATTTGAAGAATATGCGAGAGCTATTGGAGTTTCTGCAACTGCGTTAAATGAGCAAGAGCAGGCGCAAGCGTTGGCTAATGCTGCAATTGAAGAAGGGCAGAGGCAAATGAAGGCTATGGGCGAGATACAGGAAGATGCTTCTGAAAAAATTCAAAAGGGACAAAAAATAGTCCATGAATTAAAAGAGACAATAGGGAAGTCATTAATCACTGCTATACAATATGCGGAGCCAATGATTGATGTTTTGGCAGGCAGCGTACTGTTTCTTGCGGGCGCATTTAAAATGCTTGGCGCGGGGATACTTTATTCAGCACTACGCTTTAAGGAGGCAGGAGAATTGAGTGATGAGGCAAGCATACTTATTGATGCATCTAAGATAAGCATTCAAGAAGCGATAAAAAAATGGAAAGATTTAGGATCGGAATCTGAGAAAACAGGCGATGCCATGTCAGGGTTTGCTAAGAAGCAAAATGAAGCAACTAATGAACTAAGGAGGTCTCAAGAGGCACTTGCAAAGTTTAAGGAAGAGCTGGACGAAATGGCAGATGCCTCAGAAGACTGGTACAACAAAATTACATTGCTAAATCCAGCTCTGAAAAAAACAGAATCAGCATCGGAAAAATTGAGACAGGAAGCGCGAAAGCTTAAGGATGAATTTGGTGATATGGTATGGATCGAGGAAGGATTGGAGCAGGGGATTAAATATATCGAAGTGGCGAACAAGGTCGAGGAATACAGGGGGAAAATAAAAGAGATTATCGATACTACAAAAGAGCAAATACAGACTTTACAGCAATGGCGAGATATTGCTGTGGATGGATATAACAACGCCATTTCGAAAGCAAAGGAATATTACGCTCTTGCTGATAAGATCAACAAAGAGTTTAATCAGGTAATAACAGAGGCTAAAGGGTTTCAAACACAGTATAAAGAAAAGCCCGTTAGATTATTCGAGTACGATGACGAGCGGAGGAATCTGAAATCCTTGATAAGCAGCGCCGTACAATCTGGTGACTTTGAGAAAATAAAATCTACGATGAAGCAGATTGAGGGGTTTGTAGATAAATATAAAGGCACAAAAGATTTTATAGGCTTTGACCGGGATATGTTAGATATTACAAAAGGATACGACAGATTAATAAAGAAACTTGAAGTTATGCGTGACAGTCAGGTTTCAGCCCTTACGGCTGCGGGGGATGCCTGGATGAATACGGCTGCGCTAATCGATCAATCAATAGCTGACATAGATAGTCAAATCTTAGAATTACAAAGTAAAATGAGTTCATTGCAATTGGTTCTTAATGTCGATCCGGCAGTCCAGGCGACTCAAATTTTAAAAAATGAGATATTGTCACTGCCTGAAGTCAAAAAACTGGAGATAGACGCCTCCGGAGCATTTGCAACGATAGCGCGACTTCGGGCTGAGCTTGCTTCGCTGGGAGTCGTAGGCGAAGGGGTAAAGTTTACAAACTCCATGTCGGGAGTTCATGATTATCCTGGCCTTGCCACCGGTACGTCATACGTCCCTAAAACCGGACCTTATATCCTACACCAGGGCGAGGCTGTCATCCCTGCGAATCAAAACATGTTTAATAACCGGACAAGCCAAGTGAATAATTTTAACTTTTACGGGTCGCCGCAGGAGAATGCAAAAGAGGTAGAAAAGATTTTAATTCGCCGTTCGCAATATGGCAGGTCCCGGCTGGCCGGAGCATTGTCATAATGGCGCTCATCAAGTGCTGTTATAAAAACATCCTTGAAAATAGCACCGTCACACTATCCGCGGGTACGGAGGACAGTAATTACCCTCTGTACCGCCTTTACGATCGAGATATTGGTAAGGTGTTTAAACCAACTGCGGCTGTAACAATCGAGGTCAAAGTAAATCAGGGCGCGTCCGGCAATCTGGCTGCAGACCGGCTATTAATACCTGCGGGACATAATCTGAACGGTATGACGCTGGACATGAAATATTCCGACGATGACAGTGGATATACTCCGGCAGTTGCGCAGTGGGTTCAAGCGGGGAGTGGATTGATAGAGAAGAACTGGACGTCCGGAACGCACAGATACTGGAAATTCATCATTACAACTCCCGCATCGATCCCTCAAATACCTGAGATATTCCTGACGCAGACCTATACGTGGGAGCGTAATCCCTCGAGGCCAATAGGCTCCGTTGCTCCCCGCTATAATGTGGAGAGGGATGAGGACGCGGGCGGGCATGCACGATTTCTTGTGCACGGGGATCCGCGCAGGTACCGGAGCTATCCGGAGACCAGAGCAAAGAGCGCACAGAGGGTAAATATCGAAGCTTTTTATAATGAGTGGGCAGGGAGTAAACCTTTTTTCCTCTGCGATCATGAGGGTAACTGGATATATGGGGAACTGCTTAATTTTGACATATCCGAGCAGGGTTCTGATCTCTTTCCGTTCAGCTTTGAATTTCTGGAGATTTTACCGTGACAGACAGATCACAGAATCGTAGGGCGGGAATCCGGACCCAACGTCCGTCATTCCGGCTTGTCCGGAATCTTTTACTCCTCCTCTGCATCCTTATAAGCCACGAGCTGATTGAGGGCGTCAAATATAAGGTGCTCTATCAGACGAATAATAATGAGCTGGCGATTTATTACTTTTACGATCCGGATCAGGAGGGGATCCCATCCTTAGAGCGGAACAGGCTGCAGGGAGTTGAGATATACAGGGACGGCGACCTGATCAAGGATACATTCCCCGGCAATAACCGTATATGAAATCCCTCACCGCTACGCAGACAAAACTGCTCAGCCGGCGGAGGCTAAAACCCGTCTATCTTGTAGAGATCTCCCTTCAGGGTGCGGGCGCTCCGACACTGTATCTGTCAGACAGAAACATCACTGTCGGGGGACAGATATATGAAAACTACCTCTCGGATGTTAGCGGGCTTGGGGATGAGGTCAGGCGCATCACATCTGACAGCCTGAACGCGGATATCACGCTTAAATTTAAAAACAGCCGGTATAAGTCATACAACCATCTTATCGAGATCGGCGGCACATACCCGTTTGAAGGCGCTGTGTGCGTTATCAAAGAGGTATATCTCGATGATAATAATATCCCGTCTGATGTATTAACAGCGTTTAAAGGCGCGCTGGATGAGCCGCAGAATATAGACCTAATGGGCTTTGAATGTACGGTGTCATCTCTGCCTTTCTGGATGGATAAGGCTTTCAAACAAGCCTTGATCACAAAATCGGTATATGCCAATGCCGACCCTGATGATCTTAATAAAGTGAGGAATATTATCTACGGCTCCTGCCAGCAGGTGCGCTGCCATGCGATAAGGGCCGGGGCTCTCGACGCCCTCACGGCTGCGATCACGGCAACCAGTCCGGGGAATAGCGGAACGCTGGTATTATCAGATGCCTCAGAGTTTCCATCCTCCGGGGCTTTTACAATCCAGATCGATGCCGAACAGATCAGGATAGCATCACGATCAGGGAATAACCTTACCCTTGCATCCTCCGGAGCCAGAGGATATGGAGGCACTACGGCAGCAGCGCATAACCAGGGCGCCGGGACGTTTGAGGTGCTTTCAGAATATGTCTATATGGTCGCTGACCATCCGGTAAAGCAATTGGGGGATATATTTGTAGACGGGGTACGGCAGACCTCTGGAGTGACAACATACACAGGGCAGGGCGGTAATGAACATGCTTCATATCCAGGGAAGGCGATAATTGTTTTTACGGTCAAGCCTGCCATTCAGAAGCAGGTGAATATTGCTGATGGGATAGGAGTTAGTGATGGCATCGGGGTTGCGGATAATATTAATTTCACCTCAGCCGGGACTATGAAAAAGATATATCCTAATGGCGCTTCGGGCGGAGATAACGCAGGGGCTATCTATGATGGCAATGAAAATACAAATTCTAATCAGTACCAGGCGGGTTCTGCCACATATTTTTGGAGTATATCGTTTCCGACAACAAATTATGGATCGATCAACACTCAATATCTGTGGTTGAAAGTGAGCGGTTCTGTAGGTTCTGTGGCATGGGGTGTTAGTGATGGTTCATGGGCCCCATCATCGATAGGGAATAATCCTTCTGGTTGGATACGATTCCAGAGGAGTGGTGGTTCCTGGGGCGGGTCTATAAATATTTGGAGTTCACACGGCACAACCACAAATATGTATCTATGGGAGGCATATCTTGAAGTTGATTATAATCCGACATTAAATAAAAGCGGTAGCGCGTATAAATCAGGAAGCGTAACAAAGACCGGCACCGTTACCGGCTCAGGTGCCGACTCAGTTATAGGGGAGTCCGTTAATTGCGACGTATATGGTTATCAGGATAACGGATCGGGTACATACACCGGCAGTGCAAACGCGCTTATTGAGCGACCTGATCATGTGATAAAACATTTCATTGACGTTCTTTATGGTTTTTCTCTGAGTGATATTGACAGCACGTCTTTTGATTCCGCAGGTACGTCATACGCCTCGGCG
Organism: Nitrospiraceae bacterium; assembly: GCA_003599425.1. Lineage (GTDB taxonomy): Bacteria > Nitrospirota > Thermodesulfovibrionia > UBA6902 > UBA6902 > SURF-23. The sequence goes on from QZKC01000083.1 coordinate 81,124, forward strand.
ATCTCTGGAGGTTATAAATTAGGCTTTGTCATCAATGATGAGATCGTACCATCAGAATTCATCAAAACGCTTGCAGGGCAATGTAGGAGTAACATAAACTATCTGGCCGGGAAATGGTACCTGAAATACATTCCGGATTCAGCTCCATCCCCTGACCGGACAATCTCAAAGTCCGATCTGGCCGGGCAGCATGCAAAATTCAGATTCAACAGCACCCCGAGCATCGATATTTATAATGACCTCGTTGCGAAGTTTAAAAAGAATTATGGGAAGCTCGACTTTGATGAATCCGACTGGCTCGGCACGTCTATAGATTCAGACAGCACATCACAAGCTAAATATGGAATACGGACAAAGACTATTGAGTTTGACGCGATCAGAATTCAGGCGATGGCAGACCATGTGCTCGCATTCATTAAACTGCAATATAAATTGCCACTACTGATCGTAGAATTCCCTGTCTTTTGGGAACACTTTGATCTTGACATAGGAGATACGTTTGATATCGTGAATGATCTTTATAATGGAAAGAAATTTTACATAGAAAAGATTGAGCGTATCAGTAAGGCAAAGGCACAAATAACCGGCCTCGAATGGCTATAAAATAGTAGGCGGCGGGAATAAAATCAAAGCAGATTTGATATAATCAAGTGAAAACGAAAGGTCACTTATCACATGTTTGAGGTTGAACTTATCGCGTGTTGCTATACTATCTGGTTATGAAGGGAAAGGTTAATTATTATTGCACATGACTATAAATTCTGTACAGAACTTTTTTATAGCATTAATGCACTCCCCCGTTTGCGACCAGTTCTATAAAGTAATACTTCTCCACATTGCGGAGATCTACGAGATCAGGGGTTAGTAATGATAAACTTCCTTAGGTCTTTTTCTGGTGAGATGAGTTAACAGCTTAGATTTCAGGGTGCATATCAGTTTTAGAGCACAGCTTTCAGGTCATTCTCAATGGCATCGTACACTTGCGGAAGTTTTTTCAAAAGCGTCCTGATGCCCTCCCAATCAAGGTCAAATCCGTATCTCTTTCTGAAAAGATGTCTGAACCTCAGAAACTCTTCAAGAGCTTTCGCAGTGTCTCTCCCTATTACCGGCGACCTGAGTCCCTCTATGTTTAATGTCATCTGATTTAAAAGTTCTATATGCCAGCTCATCCCTGACGGTATCCTCTCGTCCACGGCGCCGGCTATTGCATGGAATATGTTTTAAACGCCCGTATAAAAGTCATGCAGCACTGATCCGCCAGCCCTTATATTTATGTTGGATTCTTCTCTTTTGACAAGGTCATCAGCCTCGCTTAGAAGCTTTCTGATGTTGTCAAGATCATTGATAATCTGCGCCCTGAGCACTTTAAAACCATTCATAATTCCATCCCATCCCTGATTGCTGCTTCCACTATGTAAGCATGAGCTGTTTCTATCGGGATTATGTCCACATCAAACGGCACTGCCGCTGTGCATGCGTCAAAACCCGCATGTAAAAAATCCTCTTTTTTTATTCCCTCAACGAGCAAGTCGATATCGCTTCCTTCGTGCATGTAGGCCTTACGGACAGATGAACCGAATATTATGACCCTTTTAGCCCCGTATTTTTCCTTTAGAAGAATGGCGACCTTTCCCGCCCTGTCAATTGCTTCAGAGCGTATACGTTCCATCTTCTCGGTGTCGCGTTTCTTTAAAGCTTCGGTGTAAATCATCCTGTTTGCCCGAACTCGGCCTCCCTGCAAAATTATAACATAAAGACAAATCTTCCCCTGTCATTTTTTTGCAAGAGAGAGGGTCACATCTTAACTTTTAGCGTTTTCAGTAATGAACTACCCCGAAGCAGAGCTTCGAGGAATTCTTCTGATTAATGCACTGACCCGTTCACCACCGATTAGATTAAGTAATACTATTCCATCTTGCTCAGGTCTATAACAATCTTTTTTCACTCGTTACTCGTCATCGTCACTGTCCTTCCTACTGCACGTGCACATTCTCCATGGTGACCTTGCCGTTATTAATCGTTATATTGCCGCTTACTGTTGTCTTGCCAGTTGGTGTTGTATACCCGCAGTCATATCCCCCCTGGATAGTTACAGTCTTGCTCTGGCCGATAGTGAAATCCCCCGTATACGTCGCAACCTTGCTCTGGATGATTGCGCCACTTCCTGCAGCATCATAAACTGCCTGAAGCTGTGTTATCGGATAATATGAAGACGGCGTTCCGACAACC
>QZKC01000063.1 GCA_003599425.1 Nitrospiraceae bacterium
AAAGTTTTATAGCTCATGCCGAGGAGCTTTGCAGCTTTTGACGCAACGCCGTTTGATTTTGCCAGCGCCTTATTTATAAGCTCCTTTTCAAAGTTTTCAAAGTCCATTCCTCCGTCCGGGATGTCGAAATCAAAAGAGGTCTTTAACTGCCCGGTCCAGAGCTCATTCTTTATATCGCTAACCGTTATTTTGTCTTTGTCATTCATGAGAACAGCACGCTCTATGACGCTCTCGAGCTGCCGTATATTACCCGGCCAGTGATACTCTGAAAGCAGTTTCAAGGCTGCGGGCTCTATGCTGTTGATCCTTCGCCCGAACTCCCTGTTATATCTGCTCAGGAAAAATCTGGCGAGGTCCGGTATGTCCTCTGCTCTTTCTTTAAGAGGGGGAAGCGTTATAGTAACCACCTTCAGCCTGTAAAACAGGTCTTCCCTGAATTTCCCCTCAGTGAGTTCCTTTTCGAGCTCTTTATTCGTTGCAGCGATGACCCTCACGTCGACCTTGATCGCCTCTTTTCCTCCAACCCTTCTTATCTCCTTGTCCTGCAGCACCCGCAGGAGCTTCGACTGCATAGGCAGAGAGAGGTCTCCGATCTCATCAAGAAAAAGCGTGCCGCCATCCGTTATTTTAAACAGTCCCTCTTTCCTTGACACAGCGCCTGTGAACGCGCCTGCTTCATAGCCGAAGAGTTCGGTTTCAAAAAGATTGTCCGGTATGGCAGCGCAGTTGATCGCGGTAAAAGGCTTCGTCCTCCTTGGGCTGTTATAGTGAATGGCCCTTGCGACAAGCTCCTTCCCTGTGCCGCTTTCTCCTGTGATGAGCACAGTAACTGCTGAAGGAGTGGCCTTCTTCATGACATCAAGCGCATGCTGCATTCTAAAAGACCTGCCGACTATACCTTCGATGTTGAACTTCTTATAGAGCTCCTTCTGAAGCTCAATATTTTCTTTCAGCAGGGTGGCGCGTTCAACTGCCCTCCGTACATTCAGGAGGAGAGAGTCTTTATTCAGGGGCTTTGTCAGGTAATCAAAGGCGCCTTTTTTCACTGCTTCCACAGCAGATGATATGGTGCCGTGCGCCGTAATGATGATTATCGAGGGCTCAAAGGGTTTTTTGGGGATGGCCTCAAGCAATTCAATCCCGTCCATGCCCTCCATTTTAAGGTCCGTCAGTACAACATCCGGATGTGTCTTTGCTGTAAACGCCAGGGCCTGCTCACCGGAAGCTGCAGTATATGTCTCGTATCCCTCGGATTCAAGGATCGTCTTCAGGATATCTCTCTGCAGGGGCTCATCGTCCACAACAAGGATCACCGGCATGTCTATTGCTCCTTTTCCATCGGCAGCACGATAGTTACCCTGCTGCCCTTTGTATCTTTTCGCTCGAACATCACTTTCCCGCCATGCTCCTCTACTACCCTCTTCGTGAGCGGCAGTCCCAGTCCGAGCCCCTTGCTCTTGGTAGTAAAAAAGGGCTCGAATAGCTTTGACATCTGATCTTCTGGAATCCCCTCGCCTGTATCATCAACAGAAACAGTAAATTTTGAATTGGCCTTATCTGTCCTTATCGTAAGGTCTCCTCCTTCGGGCATGGCCTCAAAGGCGTTTATGATGAGATTATAGATACAGGTCTTGATGAATTCAGGATCTATAAACAGTTCGGGTGAAGCATGGTATTCCTTCTTCAGGTGAATGTGTCCCTCTCTCGCTCTGGCAGAGACAAGCTCAATCACCTCTTCGATTATTCTGCCTATATTGGCCCTCTGACGGTTAAGCTCCATCGGCTTTCCATAGCCGAGAAAACTCTCCGCGAATTTACTAAGCCTCTGTATCTCGTTTTTGATATTGACGACGAGAGACTCGAATTGTTCCTGGTCCGCCGGGTCGCAGGGCTTATACTGCTCTTTCATATGGTCGATGGAAAGACTGATGAAGTTCAGCGGATTTTTGATCTCATGGGCAATATTCTGCGCCACCTGCCCGATGCCTGCGAGATGTTCAGCCTTCCTGAGCTTCTCCCTCAGTTCACGCTCCTCCTTGAGCTTTTCAACCATGTTGTTAAAACTGCGCGCCAGGACGCCTATCTCGTCTTTCCTTCTGGTATTCAGTTCCTGTTCAAGGTTGCCGGCTGCCACCTGCCGTGCAGCATTCACCACCTCATCAATCGGTTTTGTGTACCTTGTCGCAAGAAAGACCGCAAGGACAATACCTATGCCGAAAATCAGCAATGCTGCGATGATCCTCCTGACCATGCTTGTGTGAAGGAAAACTGAAAAGTCGTCTGTATTGAGCGTGAGGTTGATATATCCCAGATGCTTTTCTCCGGAGAGGACAGGTATCATGACCTCATATGTCTGCCCTTCGCCTGTCACTGGCTGCCCTATGTCAGCCTTTACCATGAGCGTTTTTTTGCTCTTTGTGATCCACTTTCCGACATCATCTGAATTTGTGCTGGCGATTATCTTGTCCGAGGTGCTGATGATCTGGATCTCTTTTACGCCCTTCGTGTTCAGCTTTTTGAGATAGTTTTCAAGACGTTTTTCTGACAGCCCTCCCCGTGTAACTTCTTCCAGCCCTATCTGAATTGCTTTTGAAAGTTCATAGGTCTGCCTTTCAAATTCGTTATACAGGGCTTTTTCCGTGTGGTAATAAAGGAAGACCAAGATGGAGATGAGGCTCAGGCTCAGAAAGAGCATCATAGCCACAAGCCTCTTGTTCAGAGTCGGCTTCAGCAAGTAATATTGTATCCTGTTCATATGTTCAGCTCAAATAAAGTTATGTATCTAACCTTCAAAAATTTCTGATCCTGTATAGGGAAATCTGGTTCAGGATTTCCCTAATCAACATTAAACAACAGCGATCAGCAATCAGCTTTCAGCTACCAAGAAAAAAACAAAAGGTATTATTTATGAGCTGACCGCTGATAGCTCATGGCTCTATTCTGAAACCTTCCGCCAGCCTTATATCTGTGCATGTCATGAGGGCAGAGTTCCGCATGTAAGATGCAAGTTAGATATATTTAAATGAAACATAAACAAATAAATCAAGTGATCTCGATAGCGCTTTGAACAATAAGCTGATATTATATACCTTACAATGGCGGCAAAGAGTCTATTCATTTTTCTCCTGGTGCTTGTCCTGACAGGCTGCACGCAGATTCGGGAAAGCGTCTTCACCCCATCTGATATTGAACGTTATTGCCATCGGATCTTTGGAGACTCAGATGATTCCATAAGCACCTGCATTAAGGAGGAGCGTAGTGCAAAAAATCAACTCTCCGGTATGCGCATCTCCCCTGATATTGAAAAACGCTGCCGCAGGCTTTCCGAATCCACAGGCGGCAGTTACCAGGTGATGCTGACCTGTGTACAGCAGGAAATGAAGCGCAAGTAATTTGATAAAAAATGCCCTTTTATATCTCAACATCGTCATTACTCCAACACCCTTTTTTTTGCCAGGAAGAAAAAAAGCTTTGCCTTCTCATCGTTTTTTGTTAGACAGGTTATACCTGAAAAATGATGCAAGAATTAACGTCCATATTATCTGCAGTAATCGTCCAAGGGCTGCGGCATGGACGCTCTCATTTATGCCGACTCCATGAGATTTTGAGATGAGTATGATTATGGCTTCCCTGATGCCAAGATTGCCCGGGATGAGATTAAGCAGTCCCGTAATCGTTGTGAACGCTGCTATTGTTCCGCTGGCATTTGCGGAAATATTGACAGAAAAGGCCCGGAAAGACAGATAGGTATTCAGAGCAGCCGAAAGAAAGAGAAAAAGGCTCACGTAGATCAGCCTGCGTATGGTCCTGTAGTCAACCCGTATCTTTTGCCATTCATCGATAATATTCAGGAAATGCTTGCTGGCAGTGACGTCCAGTTTTTTTAGTTTGTGTCCCAGGGCAAGGAACAGCAGTGAAGCGGAGAATATAAGACTGCTGACTCCAAAGAGGAACATATTAACATCCACATCCGACACGATAAGGAATAAGAGAGAAATAAATGCATATAACATTATTTTGATAATTGTTGTCATACCCATGGAAGCGATGAATGAGCTGTAACGGAACTGCAGCAGTTTATTCAGATACACGGCCTTAAAAGAAGCGCTAACGGCAAAGGGTAAAAATAAATTGATAAAACTGCTTGCACGCGAAATGCCAAAACACTGAAAGAAACCAATGCCCAGTTTGTAGTGATCCATCAGAATTTTCAACTGCAATCCGTACAACAGCGTGATGAGAACAAAAACAAAAGAGAGCGCGACTACGGCGCTCACTGAAACAGATGTTAGAAGGTAGAAGTCTTCCTTGTGTCTGAAATAGTAAATGATGCCGGCTGCAGCTATGCCAACGAGGAATAAGGCCGAGATCAGTCTTTTATGCATTCTTCATTCACCAGAGTCATGGAAAGGTTTTATCGCTGCCCGATTGGATTGAGTTCCTTACAGTACAGCGCTGTTCCCTCGCGTGAGCGTCCTTCATAGGGACATTGGGAGCAGAAACCGATTTTATTGCGCCCGCTCCGTACATTTTTTCGGAGTTCAACCGCCCGGGGACTGTTCCATATATCAGTAAAACTCTGCTGTCCAATCCTTCCGAAGGCGTAGTCCAGATTATGGTCATATTCACATCCAACAACAGTGCCGTCCCAGAATACGATAGGTTGGCGGAAAGGAAAAATGCATTCAGTAAGTTTATGCCCGCCTCCGGAGGCCCCTGAATATTCGAACCTTCGCATGCTTTTTTCAGCGGGTGCATAATCATTAAAATTATCATCCTTAACCAGACACCCCAGGCTCTTGTACGAAAACATATTCACTCCAAGGCTGGCAGCAAGTTTTTCAATCTCCGCAAGATCATTCGCATTGTCCGAAGTGACAACACTCCTTATCACTGTGTAGGGGGTCTTTGAATTGCAGCGCGCCTTTGCTTCTTCAATGAGAGACGCGAACTTTTTGACCTTTTCAAGGTCTCCTCCCTTGCGATATGACTGATAGATTTCCTGGGTGCTTCCGTCAATTGCAATGATCAGGGCTGTCAGCCCTGCCTCTACAATCTTCATTGCCTCATCAAGCGTCTGGACACAATTACCGTTTGTGGAAGTGAGGGTGATAATGTTCCGGGCCGTGCATGCCTCGATCATTTTTGTAATACTTTTGTTGAGAAATGGTTCTCCAAAGTTGAAAAGGTATATGCCAATAAGTACGTGGTCCAGGTCATTGAGCGTTTTCATGAATGTTTCCTCTGTCATGATCCCTTTCGGCCTCTTCAGTGTATTTGATCCTGTGGGACAGAGTGGACAATGCAGATTACAGATATTCGTAAGTTCCGTATGAATAAGCGGTGGCAGTCCTCTCTCTACACTTAACCGCAAGATCTTATCAATTCCGACTATTGTCAAGTTCAATCTTTTCCGGAACGAAAGTCCCTTCGCCATCAGAGGAATGCCGTCAAAATCGAAAGACAATTTCCCCTGAAACAACAGGGCCGGCAACTTCATCAACGCTTCGCTTGTTTTCATCCAGCTCATTTGATCCTCCTTTTATTCATTGATTCAAAGTAGATCATCATGTCATTCCTTGCCAAAAGCAGATAACTTGTTGAAGGTCGAAGAACGACTTTTGCGCCAGGGGAATAAAAAACCCAGTCCCCGGGCAAAATGAATGGACATCAGTAAAACAGGAACATATGCAACAACAGAAAATCGCTTTGTACGATAAAGCCCTCCCAGGGCGCCATAAAGCAATATAAGACCATAACACATCATGACAACTACGAAAACATTCCGGAGAGGATGAAAGTAAGTGGAGGACAAGAAAATACCGGGCATGCCGAGCATGAAGATCGACAGTACGCTGTGCGGCAGCATATGTACACCTATGCTTCGTGAGGTCCGTGCCATATTAAAATTCCGCATTACAAATGACGGCAGGGTTGTATCACGTGAATGCAGTACCCTGACTTCCGGGGCGTAGACAATGAGTTTCCCCAATTGTTCAATACGGCTGACAAGTTCAACATCTTCGTGGACAGTCAGAGATTCATCAAAAACATGCGATAAACCGTTAGATGTTTTCGAGGCAACATGATCGGCAATTTCACGGGGGATCGCCATATTCCACAACTTAGGATAATATTTGCCTACCCTCTGCCCTATACCTCTACGAAGACCTCCTGTGCCAATGAAAGAGTTGAAGATATGATCAAGGGCAAGATTGAAAGATGACTCATTTTCCGCCTGTATGTCCTGCCCCCCGACAACACCGACATTATGTTCCTGCGCTAATACTGAATCAATGTTGTTAAGCCAATCCGAAAGAAATATGCAGTCATCGTCTGCAAATACAAGGACCCTCCCGCGTGCTTCATTGATTGACAAATTTAACATTGCGGAACGGTTCTTTGTATCGGTTTCGATATATGTCACTGCTGCTTTCATACGAGACGACTCTTCCGTTATGATGGCTTGTGACACACTGTCATCCGCTTGAACTGCAATCCGCACTTCAAATAATTCCGGCGGGTAGTCCATTTTATCAAGCGATCTGAGGGCACTTTTCAGGAAGGTGCCTCCGTGACAGACCGGCAAAATGATGCTGAACCTGACGTCTCCGCTCATGCCTTCCTCACGGATTTGTTCCAGTTTCTCAATCCGCGGGCAGCTCCCCAGCACCAAGCCAATTTCAGGGCATAGATCACAGGTGCTGTCCAGACATACCTGAAAAGCCTATAATTCTGGAAATAAATGCCCCCTGCCACCCGCAGGGCAATGATAGGAGACGCAACAAGAAGGAAGCCCGGGCTTCTGAGCACAAAAGGTGTTTGCAGGACTGATCGGTATTTGTTGCGTAGGATGATCGTGAAAGCAGCATGATCAGCAGAATACTTAAAGATACTCTTCAATGTTGTACGCGGAGGATCATGGAGAACAGCAGCGTCAGGAGTAAAATATATACTATACCCTTGTTGACGTGCCCTGAGAATGAGTTCCATATCAGGACTGCAGTTTCTCCCCGCCTGAAAACCCTTCAGTTCTTCCAGAACAGGCCGTCTGAATCCCATATTGGCGCCTGCAATGAATCTGACGAATCTGGCCTTTTGACCAGACAGAAAGGGATGAAATTCAGAGATATTATGGCAGAGCTTGACAAATTCCCTGTCAGGGCTTTCTATGGCGCCGGCAACAACAGGTTCCCTGTCAAGCGCAGCGCACATACGCTCTGCCCAGTCCCTGCGGGGGATGCAGTCATCATCTGTAAACAACAGATAGTCGCCCTCTGCTGACCGGATACCCATATTTGCGGCATCTGCAAGACCGATATTTTTTCCAACAGAAACATATGTTATGTTCCTCAGTCTGCCCCTCAACTCATCACACACTGCGCGTGTCGTGTCCTTGGAGCCGTCATCCACCACCACGACTTCAAAACGTTCAGAGGACAGTGTCTGATGTGAGAGGGAGAGCAGCAGGCGTTCAAGCAGATGTGCCCGGTTATAGGTGCAGATGATTATACTGACCGGTTTGTTCATGCTGTCTCCCCTTCAATATCCATACTGTAGAGTGAGAGCTTTCTTGAATTGTTCTTATTATTATCATGTAACTCACTGTTCAAAAATATTGTCTGAACATTTGCCGTAGTATGTTTTGTATCCCTGAGTTCACATTCCCTGCAAAAAGAAAAGGAGTTCAGGTCGAAGCAAAACTCCTTATAGAGCTGGCGTGATTGGTCAGAAGAAAGAATTTCAAGAATGCTTTTTTTTGCAACATTTCCAAGTGGGAGTGTTGCATCGAAATCATTTTCACATAACACGATGTCACCATTGCTCAAAATCGTCAGGTTGGCATATGGTCGATGGCAATAATTCTTTTCCGCTTTGATCATACTCACGGCTAACGGTCCGCTATTATTGATGAAACGCCGGAAACGCGGTGTCTTCGGGGCAAGGCTGTTCTCAAGATCAACCCCTTTACGCCGTATAACTGCTGATCGAAATGTGACAACATCAACGCCAAGATCTTTGGCAAAATCCCTGACCCCCTCTAACTGATGTTCATTATGTTTCATGACGATGAAGCGGAAAGTAAGAAGGGGATGCCGAGCCCCAGCTTTTGAACGCTCCGAGATCAGATTTTCTATAGATTTAATGACATGCTTAAAATTCCCTCTCTTCCGGTACTTTTCATAGGTCTGCTGATCAAGTCCATCCACTGCAACTATCAGACTGTCGAGCCCAGAGTCTATGAGAGCCCTTGCCTGCTCTTTTACGGTAAAGAAATGTCCGTTGGTGCTTGAATGCACAAAAAGCCCGCAATCTTTTGCGTACCGTATCATCCTGCATGCATCCTTATTCATAAAAGGCTCTCCCCATGACCAGAAGACAAGAAGGAGTGCATGGTCTTTTATTTGGTCTATTACATTGCGATAAGTGTAAAAGGGCATAGCGAATGGAGCGCGTTTCATTAATCCGGCCCCTGTCGGACAGGTGAGGCACCCGAGATTGCATACATTTGAAGGCTCAAGTTGCACGATTGGCGGGATACCGGCAGCGACGCCTGACCGCATCATAAAGCGCACTCCATGTGCTAATAAATCAAGCCGCTTCTTCATGGGGAGCCCGCTCCGTAAGAATCGTAAATTATCGAAAGTCATCGGGTACTGCCCCCGGAAAAGGAGCTGGAGACTGGTATTCAGCGCGAATGTGACCGATGGTTTTTTCATCTTCTACCGATAGTATTCAGAATGCATTCTGCCAGACTGTCCCATGTCATCTTTTCAGCGACCTTTCGTACTCCCTCCCTCATACTTTCCGCCGATGTATGAAGAAATTCCCGGATGACTTCTGCAAGGGCATATGGATTTTCAGCCTCGAACAGCCGTCCCGAAACACCGTCCATAACCACCTCAGGTATCCCCCCTGTCTTTGCCGCGATGACCGGCTTACCATAATGATAAGCCAGTGGAATGACCCCTGTTCCTGTCGCAGAGCGGTAGGGCAGAACAACGGCATCTGCTCTACAGAAATAATTCGCCGCTTCCTCTTCAGAAACATATCTGTCAACAACTTCCACCCTGGACGGCAGACTTGTATTTTTCAGCATGTTTATTAATACGGCGTCCCTCTCCCACCACTCACCAACGACAGAGAGGAATATATCCTCTTCTTTCAGGAATGACAAAGAATCAACAAGCACATCAAGTCCCTTATATCGTCGGACGAAACCAAAGAAAAGGAGCTCAAGTTTAGCGCGCCGGGGCAAGTTTACCTTTGCAGGAGGGAACTGTTTGTAAACGGGATGTGGGTGGACCAGGACTTGTGCCCCGGGCACTAACTGGCCCAGTTTTTCCTTTTCTCTATTCGTATGTACGCAAAAAACATTCCCCTTTGAAAGAGCCCTCCGGCATAATTCCACTTTCCAGAAGGATGCTTCATGGTCTATCACGTTATGACACAAAAACATAACCTGCACCCCTCTTTTACGAAAATACCTTGCCATAAAACCCAGATATGGCGCTCCGAAAAAGGTACACCAAACAATGATCACCAACTGTGGCGAACAATTCATCAATATGCGGCATGCCTTTTTCCATGTGACAGGGTTTAAGGAATCGATTACATATTGCACATCCGGCTCAGAATATCCCATATATTCAGGATCACGGTCATCTTTCCCTGGATACAAATATCGTGGATACTGTCTTCTGAATGAAACAGTACAAAGGCTGGACCTCATGCTCAAACTTCTGTGCAGCATCGTTGTGTGCTGTGCAATACCGCCGCGATACGGCAAAATCGGGCCGATTAATCCTACGCGCTCCACTATTGCATGATCCTTTGATTTTTGCTGTCGTGTATATTCAAGCTACGGTTTCCTGTCCCGGTTTCTTATTTTCTCTTCAACCTTGCTTATACGCAAATCGACCTTTTCCAGTAACCTACGGTTTACAGAAATGAGATCAGCCAGCAGACCAACAAGAACGAGAGAAAACCCTATTCCCATAAGAAGCGCTGCCAGGATGAGAGACTGAACGTGTCCAGCCCCTTCTTTGGAAATATAGTAGTAGAGAAACCGAAAACCGATCATAACCCCTAAGGTAAACGACAGTAGTCCCGGAATCGCAAAAAATCTAAACGGCCTGTACACCATGAAAATTCGAACTATGGTATTGGCTGCCATCAGGATGTAATGCGGTATATTTTTAATAAGTCTTGACGGGCGAAGGCTCTTGTTTGTGTGCACCGGGACAAACTTTATGTTCCATCCTCCTCTGCCTGCCTGGATAATCGTCTCTATTGTGTAGGTATAACCGTCAAATACATTTAAGCTCATTGCTACATTCCGGCTCATCGCCCTGAAGCCGCTGGGGCCATCAGGTATATCTGTCCTGCTTGCAAGACGGACAACCCAGCTCCCCATTTTTTGCAGGTATTTCTTTACTTTCGAAAAATCTTCTATGCTGTCGATCGGCCTGGAGCCGATAACGAAATCGGCAGTGCCCTCTAAGATGGGCTGAATAAGCTTAGGGATATCAGAAGCACGATACTGGTTGTCACCATCTGTATTAACGATAATATCAGCGCCAGCCTCAAGGCACGCCTCGAGGCCAGCCATAAACGCCTTTGCCAGCCCTTGCCTTCGATGAAGCCTAACGACATGATCTATGCCATGTGAAAGTGCGACTTCAACAGTCCGGTCCGTACAGCCATCGTCAATGATAAGCCATTCAACAATATCGACCCCTGGCAGTTCCCGGGGCAGAGCAGACAAGCACACCGCAATTGAATCTTCCTCGTTATAGCAGGGGATTTGTATAATGGCTTTCATTTATTCATCCTCGGGGAATGTAACACTTTCCCCCCTGGTTTTTGACGGGCCCCCCGGCGTTATATTAATCATTTTACCCGGCCACGTGGCAATATCGTATATGTAATAATTTTTTCCTTCCACATTATATATGTACACAGGGTTGGGGGCCTCCTTGGTAGTAATGCTATAAAGCTTACCGTTCAAGTTCACATCGTGAGATGAATATTCATCGAAAGAGATAAATTTAATTGATGGCATGCCACCCGATTCAGACACCCAAAACTGAAGAGATTGTTCCACCCGCAGACCAGACTTGCTGAGCAGATCTGTTTGATTGCTTACTATAATAATTTTATCAAGATCTTTCTTGACTTCCTGTTTTATGAACGGCGATAACGCGCGGCCGTGCAACTGATATCCCGTTCGATTTAAAAGTATATATTTGTATGCCGCGAAAGGTGTATAGGCCTGGACCACTATTACCAGCGTCGAAACAAGAAGGACGAAATGTCTTGCCACAAGCCTGTTTTGACCGCTCAATGAGAGGATTATACCCATAATAAAAATAATTATTGCAGCTAAAAAGATAAAAAATGTTTTGTCATGTATAAAAAAAGCCGGATAGCTTTCAGACAATAAACGCTCATAATGTGAAAGAAACAGCAATACAAATGGAATAGATAAGATGATGAAGCAGGTGATACAGGAATACAGGCGCTGAGTCAAATTCGATCCTGCCACTTTGTCCTTTACTTTATAAAGAGCAATCATAAATACAATTACCCAAAGAGGCTTGAGGTGCATCAAATATCTGCCATGCATTCGATATGGCAGGGGATAATTGTATCCTGCACGCCACGAGTGCTGTACTGCAGTCATAAGAAAAACAGCGCTTAATAGCATCACCGCGAGGATAAAGAATGTTTCCTGCCGGTTATTCTTTACATTTTTAGAAGAAAGCATTAATACATAGAAAACCAGGACTAAGAGGAAAGGCGCAAGAGAGAGAAGGCTGTAGGACAGATATACACAGGTCCAGAGGACTAAATTTTCCAGATCGGCAAATTGGGGAATGCCTTTAAGAACAAATTTAGCTCCCATTCCTCCAAATATGCCGAAACCTGAATAATACTTATAGACGTACCATGGAAGAAACATCGACATAAAGCCAGCAGCCATTGCCAGTAATTCAAACCATCGGGAGGCTTTTCTGACCTTTCTTTCCAAAGGATCGTCATGGAACAGCGGTTTAATGAACCACAGGAAGAGAAGAACGGGGATTGCCACGAGGTAGATATATTTAGTCATATATCCCAGGGCCATCGTAATGCCGAGCAGCGCACTGATAGTCATTTTCTTTGATTGCGGTCCTATGCCTGTATGAAGTAACAGATATACAGAAAATACAAAGACGGGCACATAAAGATTCTCACTCATGATCAAGCCGGGATAAAAGAAGTGAAAAGCATAAAGGCTGCTGATGAGAAGAACTGATAGCGATGCTCCCCGCGATAAAAACCTGAGACTTATAAACCAAACAGGAATAAGTATCAACGAAGACAGAACGGCATTTATATAAAACATCCATTGATACCAATTATTTTTTGAAAAGAAAGCGAAGCTTAATAAAAGAGGGTAAAACGGCGGATAGTGATCGCTATAGTAAAAGGTCTTATTAAAAATACTTTCAGAATTGAGCCGGTAAATAAGTTCATCTTTCAGCCCCAGCGGTCCGATCGTCCCGGATGACAGTACATTATTTAGTAAGAAAATCTTGACGGCTACAAGTATAATGAAAGCTGTTGCAATCGTGATTTTTCTACCCGCATTAGAACCCATGATTAATTATGCTATCAAAACCAACAAGGTTGTCAAGTTATTTTACATAAATAAGGAGTCATTTAAGACCTATAGAAAGGATGAATATGACCTGTTCTTTCGCACCCAATAGGCCGATTGATCAGAAAAAAGACTACTATCAGCCTACGGCTGGTAAATGATATTCTCGGACTTTTCCACCAGGGACCAGTAGATGGAGCGGGCGTCCTCTACACTCATCGTCACATAAATGGAAGTGAACGGCCTGCCTTTGATTGAATTCCATATGGTGAGTATCGGGCGTGAAACGTACCATCCGAGATAATTTGCGGCTCTAACAACTCCCGGAACAAATCCCTCCTTCTTAGATCTGACTGACAGGGATATCCCATCGCGGAATTCGACGCGGTAACTGGTCGGCATGTCCTGAAGTTCCAGAGCGTCGATGTTAAAGGCGCCTGGAGTTGGATTGGGAGTATTACTCGTATCTGTTTCTTCTTCCTTGTTCTTGTCAGGATCGATATTTATCCGTTTGGGTTCAAACAGTGTGCTCTTTTTCACCACAACTCTCGGTTTAGCGTCCACCGGATCACCCCAGAATTCCATATCATCGATCTTCATCTCCCTCAGGATAAGGCCGCGCGATTTCAGCAATACTGTCTTCTCTTGCAGATTGAAAATAAAATAGATGATCGGCTTTTTTGCCAGGGTCAGTTCTGAAGCAAGGAGGGAAGTTTCACCCTGAGCAACAGTTTTATTGCCGGACAGGGCATCCGGGCATATGGAAACAAAAAGGAGCAAGGCAAGGGAAAAGATGAAAAAGTGTTTCATGTTAAAAGATCAATACCTTGGTGCCGATGGGAATGGAGTCGTAGAGTTCTTTAAGATCTTTGTCGCCGACCCTTACGCATCCGTGTGTCACGTTACGGCCGAGAAGCCTTGTATACAATGTACCATGAATCATGTACCCGTCGCCGAGCTCAAACGCATAGTCTCCGAGCACGCCTTCTTCTACCCTCTCTTTGAAGCTTTTCGGAACTGATTCACCTTCTTCAATAAAGGCCCAATCAGGTTTTGTCCATACTGGGTCTGTCTTTTTTCGCTGTACTGAATGCTCGCCTCGCGGGGTATCAAAGATCCATTGCCGGTTCCCGGCAGGGTCTTTGAGAATACTGCCGCTTCCTGTTGAAACCACAACCTCTTTCAGCGTCTGCTCGCCTTTTTTTACATAAAGCCTGTTCTTTGCGGTATCTATTACAAGATATGTACTTTTTGGCGCAAGAGCCGCGAGGCGCTTTTTAAATGACATGGTTTTGGCCTGAATATCCTGAATGGCCTTGCCACTTACAGCGCTTCGGGATGCCCCAACCGTATGGCCGCGTCTTGAGAGATAGAAACCGAACGCCTCAAGCGCCAGAACAAAAGCAAAGATTACAAGCGATATGGTGAGTATTTTCTTTTTCATCACTACATGTCCTTTATGGAAGAGGAAATAATATTATCGTAGTCTATGGCCCCGACGATTGTCACGGGAGTTCCCACATCGACAAGATTATATAGTTCAGCGACATGGTTATTGTCCATTGCAATGCACCCGTATGTCATCCCTTCAGTTCCACCCCCATGTATCTCGATAAGTCCGCCAATGCCGGCCCGGGCGGGAATAAGCCCTTTTTTCTTGGCAGCGGCAAACTGCCGCAAATCATCATCATTGGGATAATTGATAAGCAATGCTTTGTAATAGCGGCTTCTTGCAATTTTTTTTGTAATTCGGTACTTGCCTTCCGGGGTCGCAAGGTCGCCAGCATGGAGCTTGTCATGAAATCCGTTCTTCCCAAGCCCTATTGAATACGTCTTGTAAGGATCTCCGTTTTTGTAAACTACGAGTTTTCTGTCAATCTTACTCACAAAGATCGAAAAAATTCCTCCCTCTCTTGATGTCTGAATGGTCTCGTTAACCCATCTCCGCCATTTCTCTATCTGCCCCTTGTCGGCATACCGGTTCAATACGGGAGATATGGCTTCCTGCGCCGATGCCAGGTATACGGGGATTATCTTAAGTTTCTTTTCAGCCTCTGAATATTTTTCTTTCTCAGAAAGTCGCTCTGCTTCCCTCAGAAGCAGTTCCGCGCTCATCAACTGCCTCCTTGAAAGTCTTCCCTCATTGATGAGAGTGGTTAATTTCTTGAGCGTTTCGATCCTCGTCTGGAAATGAGCGATCCTGCCTGCTACGGTGTTTAGCTTTGCCTGTTTTTCGGTGAGGATCTTTTCGAGCAGGGCATTGCCGGTTGCAAGGATATCGATGAATTCCTTGCGGACCGCTTCATAATCCCTGAACCATACAAACCTCCCCATCTCATGAATGAGATGGTCCTTTCCATTTCTGAGCAGTGCCTTGTAAGCTTTGTACTCAGAAGGTACAAAAGTTTCTGCACCAGCCCTCCAGAGTTCATGTTCCTGCGTTTCCGCAATCGCAACTTCTGGAGGAACTGGTGCAGATTTACATCCGTAGAGAATGCTCAGGCATACAAGAAGTAATGTACCAGCTATGCCATGAATAAAACGAAACTGCATTCCCTTACTTCTTCTTTTCCATTGCCGCTGTGATCTGGCCGGAGACTTCGGCTGCTTTGTCTTTTATGCCGTTAGCTTTGTCAAGAGCACCAAGATAGTCCTGACCATCGATCATAGTCTGAACTTCAGCAAGAGAAGCCTCAATTCCCGCGATATCAGCGCGCATTGCTTCGATATCTGCCTTTGTGCCTTTGCCTTTCGGTGCCTTGGCAAGCATCGCCTTTGCGTCAGTGACCGCAGTTTTTGCAGCTTCAAGTGCAGCCATGGCATCATTCTTTGCTTTTTCGATTCTTGCCGGGATCTCGGCCTTCAGGGCATCAGCGCTGCCTTTTACTTTTGCAAGCATCTCTTTTGCCTTGTCGTAGTTCTTGAAGAATTTGCCATCCTGCACCTTTACTTCATCCATAGCAGCAGTTAACTGATCATTGAGTTGTTTCACTTCCTCATTTGCGTATTTGTCGCCACCCTCTGCAATAACCGCGTCGATGCCCGCCTTTGTGTCGTTCATCTCCTGTGTCGGCTGTTTTGCGCAGGATGTCAGTACCACCAGCATGGTAAGAGCGAGTGTCAAAGAAAGTAATATTCTTTTCATTTTATGTTCCTCCTTTCCCTAAGGGTTATAATGAATACCTATGGTATTTGAGGAACATATAACGCAAATTGAATGCCACATGAAATTTATTGTAGAACAGGAGGTTACAAATCCGCAACTGTCCTCATTTGAGGACATGCTCCTTATTTGAGGAAGTTATACTGCATTAAAAATATCTTGCCTGAATATTGCATCAAGGTCCCGGCTTAAACAACGATCTCTTTAAAGTCTCTCTCTATATCTGTAATGAATCTCTCTCTTCTTTTTTTGTAAAAAGATATCTTCTGCTTCATGTACATCCTGAAATTGAGGAAGAAAAAAACTTCAAAGCAGCAGCCGCTTACCGCCAGAATAACAATGATCTCTTTCAGCCTGGCAAGGGCCGGATAAATATCTGGGTCTATTTTAAAGATGAACAGAGTGATAACTGCCAGGATGCTTACAATAATCTTTGAAATCTTGAAAAATCTTCTCTCGATTTCCGACATCTCGATTTTTTCAATATAATCAAACAGCCTTCCTGCGTTGACCTTGAACGTATCCCAATCGCATTTTTTTGCATAAAAAAGCAGAGCGTTCCTGTACCTGTTCACTTCATCATTAAATGTTCTGTTCAACTCCTCAGTCATGGCAACTGATAATTATATTTTTTTATTGTTCCGTTAAATAACCTTTCTGATTTTTATATCGGTCTTGAGGTAAAAATCCTTTAGTATAAGCCAGCATGGTGTCAGTGATTAGTGACAGTGCCAGTAAAGAAACGCCTGACACTAACAACTGACACTGACACAAATTGAAAGCCTGTCCGTCTAATACTCTAAGTCCTGTATCGGCTGATCAAGATACCCCTCCCTGATCACACGGAAGGCTCCGGTCTCCATATTAACGTCATAGATATTAAAATTCGTCCTGATGTCGATCCCTTTGTTGTGGACCGCGAAGTTGATCGCAACTGAACCTTCTTCAAGGCTGCTGACACGGTGAAATACCGCTGTCGGCCAGCAAAGCATTGCAGCTCCCTCGTAAATCACTTTGCCGCCTTTTTTGATGATCTCAGAAGACACCTCGAAGTTCTCTATTTTCCCGTGCTTCCTTGTATAAAGTTCGACATGCCGCGTACCATGCAGCACGATCAGGTTATCTTCCTGATGTGGATGCATATACCAGGGGCGTTTTACATCGCCGACCGGGCCCGGGGAGGAAGCCCTGCTGACATGTACCACCCGGTCGATTGCCCCGATGTTCGGGAATGCCTTTGTCGGTACATTATCAAACAGGACCCCTGGGGTCCTGCGGAAAATATTGAGCGGAATAAGCTTATATAAACCAGGGACTTCTTCAATTATCCTTATTTCATTGATCATGCTCCCACTCCTTGTTTTGAAGGTTGATAGATGGCGCCTCTCTATACAATAATTATACCGCACTAAAACTGATATAATGATTCTCATGAAAAGAAATCCGAAGCTGTACGAGATCAACGCCGTAGCATGGCTGTACGAGCTATCGGTTGCATACGGCAGGAATTTCACCATAGGGAATGTCCCTGCCATAGAATGGGACCGGCTGAGACAACTGGGTTTTGAATTTGTATGGATGATGGGCGTCTGGAAGAGAAGCGCAGCCGGAATACGTATATTTCAGAGTGAGCCGGAATATGAGCACTTCAAAACCCTCTTTGATTCCGTGCTCCCGGGATGGAGCGTTCAGGAAGACCTTGTCGGCTCGCCATATTCCATAGCAGCGTATGAACCCGACCCTCTTGTTGGGGACCGGGATGATATTGTTGCCTTACGAAAAGAACTTCGTTCACGGGGAATGGGGCTCATCCTTGATTTTGTCCCGAATCACACAGCCCCGGACCATCCATGGATATTTGAACACCCGGACTATTATATTCAGGCCAGGGAATCTGATTACAAAGAAAACCGCAGCGCTTACCTTCCGATCCATAAAGATGGCAGGACCCTCTACATTGCGCACGGGAAAGACCCTTACTTCCCTCCCTGGACTGATACAGTGCAACTGAACCACTTTAACCCGGAGATGCGTTCAGCCCTTATCAAAGAACTGAAAAAGATATCAGAATACTGTGACGGGGTGCGGTGCGATATGGCTATGCTTGTCCTGAACGATATCTTTCACCGGACATGGGCCTGGGCGAACAGGTATTCAGGGCACGAAAAACCCGGTGGCGAGTTCTGGAAAGATATAAGATCTGAAATCCCTGAACTCCTGCTTATGGCAGAAGCCTACTGGGACACAGAGGATGCCCTGCTGTCCCTCGGTTTTGATTATGTCTATGACAAACGCCTCTACGATCACGTGCGGAATTCATCAGCAGAAGAAGTTGTTGAACATCTGAAATCGAATGCATCTTTTCAGGAAAAACTTGTCTGTTTCATCGAGAACCATGATGAGCCGAGGAGCGCAGATGTATTCGGCAGGGAAAAACTTGATGCGGCTGCTGTGCTGTTAATGACCCTCCCTGGAATGAGGCTCTGCCATCATGGCCAGTTTGAGGGCAGGAAGATCAGGCTTCCTGTTCAGCTCAGGAGGACGCTGAATGAAGAGACTGATACAGGTTTGCGCGCATTTTATGAAAAACTCCTGAAGGTCACAAAACTGGATGTTTTTTCTGAGGGGGTATGGGAATTAAAGGACGTCTCTCCGGTATTTGATGAAAGCAGCAGAAACCTCATCGCTTACACATGGACCACGGATAAGGCCCTGGCGCTTGTCGTGGTGAATTTAAGCGGCAACTATTCCCAGGGAAGGATATCTCTTGCACGAGAGATCGCAGCCGCGGATTCGGATTATATTCTCGTTGATGAATTGCATGAACAGGTCTATAAAAGAAACGGCCGTGAACTGATGGACCCGGGACTGCATGTGATACTGGAAGGCTGTCATGCGCACATTTTTTTCATGCCAAGGAATTTTTCGTTTTGACTGATATATTGGAAGCAGATAAACCTGCCGACTTGCAGGCAAACTCAGATTTGAACCTCCACGCCTCAGAGACTGTGGGGTACCACCATAAAGTTTCCCCTCCCTTGACGGGAGGGGATGAAGGGGAGGGTGAAAAAACAATCTTATGCACCCCCACCCTAACCCTCCCCCGTCAAGGGGGAGGGCAGCAAGGAATATGCTCACACTGAAAGTTAAAAACCAGAAAACAGGCCCGGTCATAAACCGTCACCCGTGGGTGTTTTCACAGGCATTGGAAAAAATCCCTGACAATCTGAAACCCGGGACCCCGGTCAAGCTAATCAGCGACCGCACCGGATATCTGGCGACAGGATATTTTAATTCTTATTCCCAGATCGCTGTAAGGCTGTGGGGTTACGATGAACAGGAGGAGATCAATAAAGATTTTTTTGTGCGCCGTATCCAGAGGGCATCTGATATCCGCAGGAAATATGTTGAAACCCCGGAGACCAATGCATACCGGCTGATAAACGGTGAGAATGACTTCCTGCCCGGTTTTATCGTTGATAAATATGACAGGCATCTGGTCATCCAGTGCCATACGCGGGGCATTGAAGCTTGGAAAGATGCTATCGTAGAGGCATTGATAGAAGCAGTGAACCCAACCGGAATATTTGAACGGTCTGACAGTTCATCACGAAAGATCGAGGGCATGGAAAATAATTCCGGATTGCTGTACGGCAATGTTCCCGATGTAGTGACCATGAAAGAGAACGGCTTTACGTTCCTTGCAGATGTCAAACAAGGGCAGAAGACGGGTTTCTTTCTGGATCAACGCGACAAACGATATGCGCTTATGAAGTATGCACGGGACAGATCTGTCCTGAACTGCTTCTGCTACACAGGCGGTTTCTCGATCTATGCCCTTGCAGGAGGGGCCCGCAGAGTTGCAGGGGTTGATGTCTCAGCCTCAGCACTGGAACTTGCGAAGGAGAATGTGAAACTGAACGGTCTTGACGCCGGGAAATGCGAATTTGTCCGCGATGACGTAAAAGCATATCTGAAGAATGCGCAGACCGGGGAATTCGATGTGATCATCCTTGACCCACCGGCTTTTATAAAGGACCGGAAGAAGAAAATGGAAGGACTGGTCGGTTACAGAAGTATTAATGAGATGGCGCTCAGAATGTTGCCTGAGAACGGAATACTGACAACCTGTTCCTGTTCCGCCCATTTGCCCCTGCTGGATTTCCGCTATCTCCTTTCAGAGACCGGCGGGAAAGCAAAGAGGTCTCTCAGGTTTCTGGAGACATATACTCATGGAATAGACCACGCTGTCTTGGCGCCATTTCTTGAAGGAGAATACCTGAAGTGTTTTTTCGTGATGCTTTAGATTAAAAACCACTGAGTGCACTGAGAAAGACACCTCTGTGTCTACGTGGTTCAATAAAAGAAGGAGGTCTTTTATAATGTTTCTTAAAAAAATACTGTTCACACTCTCTATCGTTTTTTTCATCCTTATCCTTGCGGTCTCTGCCCCCGTATCTGCAGAGGAGACAACGCAGCAGAAGGCAGGAATAATACTGCCTAAGCCACAGGTTGAATACTCCGCGGATAACTCTCTTGAAATCGGTGGCGCATCTTTTAGCCAGAAAATTTACTATACCCCCGACAGGGAGAGGCGGGACACAAAGACGGATGAAGGGACTCAGATTATCATTATTCGAACTGACAGGAAAGTCTCATGGCATTTGATATCCGACCAGAAAATGTACATGGATATGAATGTTATGAAAGGCAGGATAAAAATGAACGACATCCTCTCCTACTACAGGATCGTAAAGACCCCGGACGGGGAAGAGGTCATCAATAACATACCGGCACAAAAGAGCAAAGTGGCCATAACAGACCCCCGCGGCAGAATATATGACGGACTCATGTGGACATCCAAAGAAAATATCGTGCTGAAAATAGAGGCTGCCGCCCGTGATAACGCAACTCAGGACCGATTAAGGATTGAACTAACGAACCTGCATATCGAAAAACAGGACCCCGGACTTTTTGAGATCCCTGAAGGATACGCAAAAACCGTTATCCTCCCCGGCAGCGGTTCCATATTAAAGATACCGGTTAAATGACTCTCACCGTTGCTCTGTTCATGATATTTTGAACAAGAAGGCCGGATGCCGAAGAAACTCAATGGCGACTCCTTTAAAAAAGAGACAGGCATTTGCCAGATCACGCCTGCAATATGAACCAGAATTATACATATATCAAAATCATATTGGCATCTTAAAAGATTTGTCGATTCATTGTGTTTATGAGCTTGAATCGTCTGATCAGTACAGGCTTGCCTCGTCTCTTCATATCCACTTCTTCCTGCGGAAGAACATAAGCATCACCAGAGCTGTTGCTATCATCAGCCCCAGTGCAAACGGATACCCGAGGTACCAGTTAAGTTCCGGCATATTGAACGGACTTTTCTCCACATTGAAATTCATACCGTAAATGCCTGCGATAAGAGTAAGAGGGATGAAAATTGACGCGAATATCGTAAGCACCTTCATGACCTCATTCATCCTGTTGCTGAGGCTTGAGAGGTACATGTCAAGAATGCCGGATATTATGTCCCTGAATGTTTCGACCCCATCGATAACCTGGATGGTATGGTCATACAGGTCTTTAAGATATACACGAGTTGATGCACTGATGAATGTGCTCCCGTCACGTTCAAGTGCACTGATTATCTCACGCAGCGGCCACACTGATTTACGCAGGTATATTATTTTCCTTTTAAGGGCATGAATTTTCTGCATCGTATCCCGCGCCGGCTGTTTCAGCAATATCTCTTCGATCTCTTCGATCTCATCGCCGATCTTTTCCTGGATGCCGAAATATTCATCAACGACCGCGTCCATCAGCGCATAAGCGAGGTAATCGGCTTCTGCCCGGCGTATCATCCCTTTGTCATTTTTTATCCTGGTTCTTACAGCGTCAAAGACATCGCCGCCTTTTTCCTGGAATGTTATGACGGTATTTTTCAGGAGGACCAGACTCACCTGCTCTATGTTCAGGTTCCTGGTCTGGCCTTCAAATGAGATCATTTTCATAACAAAGAAGATGTAATCCTCGAACATTTCCACTTTCGGGCGCTGTTCCATATTCAGGATATCCTCAACAGTGAGAGGGTGGAGGCCGAAGCACTTCCCGACTTCTTCTGTTACCGCCACCTCGTGAAGCCCTTCAATATTTATCCACGTTACCGCAGGTTTTTCCCTGTAAGGTACGCATTCTTCAATTTTCTCTATGTCGCGCATTTCGTATGCGTCTTTGTCGTAATTAATAATCGTTATGCGTATATTCTCTGTTTTCTGCTCGCCTATATAAACCGCTGTCCCCGGCGCAAGTCCTGCCTTCTGTGATCTTTTTTTTGCACGTTTCATTTTCCCTCCCTTTTTTTTCACTTCTTCACTTTATGGCTTCATCACTCGTCCTCTATCGCTTTTAAGGCAGAAATTAATACTGCAATACTTAAGATAAAGTTTCCCTTTATAATTTACCAGCTTATCTTTTTAAGGTCTTATAACTATTCGTAAATAAATATTTTTATTGACAACCCCTCTCTTTTATGATATTTTTTTTGTGAGATTTTTCTTTACCTTTAACAGTAGTTCAACTTCTTAAATTTCATAGAAGGAGGTGGACGTATGAATTTCCCATCAGACGATGCACTCAATGAGTCATCTGAAACCATGGAGATTCTCGGTCACAAAGGCATCTCCCGCCGTGACTTCATGAAATTCTGCACCGGCATGGCCGCGCTCCTGTCTCTTCCCGCTTCGTTCATTCCCAAAATAGCGGAAGCTGTCAGCAGTAAAAGGCCGTATGTTGTGTGGCTCGAATTTCAGGATTGCGCCGGAGATTCTGAATCAATGCTGAGGGCCAGCAAACCAACTATCGCCCAGATCGTGCTGGATGTCATCTCGCTCGACTACCATGAGACGATCATGGCGCCCTCCGGCAAGCAGGCCGAAAAATCACTCATGGATGTTGTCAACAATCAAAAGGGGCAATACATTGCCATTGTCGAGGGTGCGATACCGCTCAAGGACGGCGGTGTCTACTGCTGCATCGGCGGCAAGACAGCCCTTGATATTGCAAAGGAAGTGTGCGGCAATGCTGCATTTACCATCAATGTCGGCTCCTGCTCAAGCTGGGGCGGCATAGCCAGCGCAAAACCCAATCCCACAGGAGCTGTGGGATTGGGAGAGGCTGTCCCCGGGATAACCTACGTAAACCTCCCCGGCTGTCCCATGAATGTTGAAAATGTGACAGCCACCATTGTTCATTATCTGACCTTCGGTACCCTTCCTGCGGTTGATGAGCGCCACCGGCCCTATTTCGCTCACGGAAAAACAGTCCATGATAATTGCGAAAGACGGTCGCATTTTGATGCGGGACAGTTCGTCAGGCAGTGGGGAGACGAAGGACACAGGCAGGGATGGTGCCTTTATGAAATGGGCTGCAAGGGGCCCATCGCCCACTTTAACTGTCCGTCCATCAGATGGAACGGTGGTACGAGCTGGCCGGTACAGGGAGGGCATGGCTGCATAGCATGCGCTACTGACAATAACTGGGATGTTGCCTATCCCTTCTATGGAAGGCTTCCCAATGTGCCGGGATTCGGAATTGAGAAAACAGCCGACAAGATCGGCGCAGGCCTTGCCGCTGCAACAGCAGCAGGACTTATACTGCACGGAGTCGGCAGGGCAATATCGCCCAAGAAAGATGATGACAATAAATAAAACTGAAAAGGAGGTGATCTGCATTGGCTAAATTAGTAATTGACCCGATAACAAGGATCGAAGGACATCTCAGGATCGAGGCAAAGGTCGAGAATGGAAAAGTCGTTGACGCCTGGAGCTCGAGCACCATGTTCAGGGGCATCGAGATCATTATGAAGGGCCGTGATCCGAGAGACGCATGGCTTTTCACGCAGAGAATATGAGGCGTCTGAACAACGGTGCACGCAACCGCCTCGGTGAGAGCGGTCGAAAACGCTTTAGGCCTCATAATTCCTGATAACGCACGGATCATCAGAAACCTGATCTCAGGGATCCAGTACGTTCAGGACCATGTAATACACTTTTATCATCTCCATGCGCTGGACTGGGTGGATATTGTAAGCGCACTGAAGGCGGACCCTGCCAGGACGTCCGCGCTCGCGCAATCGATATCCGATTGGAGCAAATCAAGCACAGATTATTTCAAGGGGGTCCAGGACAAGGTGAAGGCTTTCGTTGAAAGCGGCCAGCTTGGACTTTTCGGCAATGCCTATTGGGGGCACCCCGCGTACAAGCTTCCGGCGGAGGCCAATCTCATGGCAGTAGCCCACTATCTTGAGGCGCTGGACTGGCAGAGAGAGGTTATCAAGATGCAGGCGTTGCTGGGCGCAAAGAACCCCCATGCACAGACATACCTTGCAGGAGGCATGTCTATTCCTGTTGATCCCAACAGTCAGAACGCTCTGAATGCGGGAAGCATTGCCTTCATGCAGGGAGTTTCTCAGAAGGCGCTGGATTTCGTCTCAAAGGTCTATATTCCTGACCTGCTTGCCGTAGCGTCTTTCTACAAAGATTGGGCTGGGTATGGCACTGGTGTCGGAAACTATCTCTCGTATGGCCAGTTCCCGAACGATGGGGAAAGCAATACAGCAAACACCTATTTCCCCAGAGGGATCATAAAAGGAAGGGATCTGAGCATAGTGCATCCGGTAGACCATACCAAGGTATCCGAATATGTAACACACTCCTGGTATGAATACTCAGGCGGGGATGACAAGTCCAGACATCCATGGGAAGGCGAAACTAACTACAAGTACACCGGTCCGCAGCCGCCGTATGAATATCTCGATACGGATAACAAGTACACCTGGCTGAAGGCTCCCCGGTATGAAGACATGTCCATGGAAGTCGGCCCCCTGTCGAGAATGCTTGTCGCATACGCCTCAGGACATCAGAGGGTCAAGGAAGTTGTCGATGCTGTCCTGAAACATCTCGGAGTCGGCCCGGCGGCATTATTCTCAACACTCGGACGGGTCGCAGCACGAGGGATCGAGACCCTGATCACAGCAGAGATGCTCCCTGTGTGGATCGGCGAGCTTGCTGGAAACATGAAAAAAGGCGACTTCAAGATCCACAACGGCGAAAAATGGGACCCTGCCACATGGCCGAAGGAAGCTCAGGGATACGGCCTCTATGAAGCGCCTCGCGGCTCCCTGGGACACTGGGTCAAGATCAAAGATGGAAAGATCGAAAACTACCAGTGCGTGGTACCCGGAACATGGAACGGTTCCCCGAGAGACGCCAACAACCAGAGAGGTCCGTATGAAGAAGCACTGATCGGGACCCCGGTGGCCAACATTGAACAGCCGGTCGAAATACTCAGGACCGTACATTCATTTGATCCATGCATGGCATGTGCTGTTCACGTGGTCGACCCGGACGGCAAAGAGGTTATCCGGATAAGGGTGAAATAAGAAAGGGGGAAGCTATGGCAAATGAAGGCAAGAGAATATACGCATGGGAATTCCCTGTTCGGTTTACCCACTGGATAAACGCGCTCTGCATCTTCGCGCTCTCGATCACTGGGTTTTACATCGGCAACCCCTTCATGTATGCAATATCATCAAAACAGTACATCATGGGATGGATGAGGTTCATCCATTTTGTTGCCGCATACATGTTCCTGATGAGCGTGATAATCAGGGTTTACTGGGCTTTTGTGGGTAATAAATACGCTTGTTATAAAGTTTGGTTCCCGTTCTCAGGAGAAAAGATGAGTGAATTTGTCAACGCGCTCAAGTTCTACTCGTTCATGAGCAGAAAACCGCCGTACACCGTCGGCCATCACGCCCTTGCCGGGTTTACGTACCTGATCGTTTACATGATGTTCCTGTTTGAGATCATCTCAGGGTTTGCGCTCTATTCCGTAAACCACAAAGGAGCGATCTGGTATGCCCTCGGCGGCTGGCTCACGGCCTCCATGGCGCTGCAGATGATAAGGCTTTACCACCATCTCGTCATGTATGTGCTGCTGGCATTTACACTCATACACGTATATTTCGCGTGGTACTCCGACAGCAGGGAGAAGAACGGGCTGATGCTCTCGATTTTCACTGGGTACAAATTCTTAACCGGGAAAGAATCGGATATTTAGAAACACAGATAGCTGTTGTAATGATGAACCGGGGAGAAGAAAAAACTTCTCCCCTTTTGTTTTTTTGTCAGTGCACAGGTTTCCTTACGCTTATGGAGCTTTCCAGTTCCAGTCCTTGATCTCCGGCATGTCCTGGCCGTACTGAACAATATATTGCCTGTGCTCAATAAGCCTGTCGCGGACGAACTGCTTTATGTAAGCGGATATGTCTTTCAGTTTCGGGACGCGGTCGATGACATCTGACATGAGATGAAACCGGTCGAGGTCATTACGGACGACCATATCGAAAGGGGTTGTCGTTGTGCCTTCTTCCTTGTATCCACGGACATGGAGGTTTTTGTGATTAGTCCTTCTGTAAGTAAGCCTGTGTATGAGCCAGGGATATCCGTGGTAGGCAAAGATGATAGGCCTGTCGGTCGTAAACAGGGCGTCAAACTCCCTGTCTGAAAGGCCGTGGGGATGTTCCTCCCGTGGTTGAAGCGTCATGAGGTCAACTATATTGATCACACGGATCTTCAGATCAGGGATATGCGTGCGCAGCAGGTCAACTGCGGCGAGTGTTTCGAGCGTGGGCACATCACCAGCGCATGCCATTACAACATCCGGCTCTTTGCCCCTGTCATTGCTTGCCCATTCCCATATTCCGATCCCGGCTGTGCAGTGTTTTATTGCTGAATCCATATCGAGCCACTGAAGCTCAGGCTGTTTCCCGGCAACGATGACATTGACGAAATTCTGGCTCCTCAGACACTTGTCCGCCACATATAAAAGCGTGTTTGCGTCAGGCGGGAGATAGACACGGATGGTATCAGCCTTCTTGTTCACGACGTGATCGATAAAGCCAGGGTCCTGGTGTGAGAATCCGTTATGGTCCTGTCTCCAGACATGGGAAGTCAACAGATAGTTGAGGGAAGCGACAGGGCGTCGCCAGGGTATCTCTTTTGAAGTTACCTTGAGCCATTTCGCGTGCTGGTTGAACATGGAATCAATAATATGGATGAATGCTTCATAGCAGGAAAAAAGGCCATGCCGGCCTGTAAGGAGATACCCTTCCAGCCAACCCTGACAGGTATGTTCACTGAGTATCTCCATAACGCGTCCATTTGCTGAGAGGTGGTCATCCTCCGGAAGTTTATCAGCCATCCATGTCTTTTCCGTAACCTCGTACAAAGCACTGAGGCGGTTCGATGCTGTTTCATCAGGGCCGAAGATGCGGAAATTCTGTGTTTCCATATTCAGCTTCATGATATCCCGCAGGAATTTTCCCATGATGCGGGTAGGTTCAGCATAGACCTGACCCGGCCCCGGCACCTGTACCGCGTAGTCTCTGAAGTCGGGCATTGTGAGGTCTCTCATCAGCAGGCCTCCGTTTGCGTGCGGATTTGCTCCCATGCGGCGATCACCTTTGGGCGCAAGCGCGGCAAGCCGGGGGACAAGGTTCCCTTTTTCATCAAAGAGTTCTTCCGGCTTATAGCTCTTCATCCACTCTTCAAGGAGTTTTATATGGTCCGGTTTCTCTGCCAGTCCGGAAAGCGGGACCTGGTGCGACCGCCAGAAACCCTCGGTCTTCAAGCCGTCAACCTCTTTCGGCCCTGTCCATCCCTTAGGTGTCTGCAAAATGATCATTGGCCATTGAGGACGTTTGACTATTCCGTTTGTCCGGGCATCGTGTTGTATGGCCTTGATCTCAGATAGCACTGTATCCAGCGTTTTCGCCATGAGATTATGCATGAGAAAAGGATCAGAGCCTTCCACAAAATACGGGTGATAGCCGTATCCAATGAACAGGTTCTCAAGCTCTTCACGGCTGATCCTTGCAAGCAGCGTTGGATTTGCGATCTTGTAACCGTTCAGGTGTAATATCGGAAGAACTGCTCCGTCGCGCGCTGGATTGAGAAACTTGTTCGAATGCCATGAAGTGGCGAGCGGCCCTGTTTCTGCCTCGCCGTCACCCACGACACACGCGGCGATGAGGCCTGGATTATCAAAGACCGCGCCGTATGCGTGAGAGACCGCGTATCCGAGTTCACCTCCTTCATGTATGGAGCCGGGTGTTTCAGGCGCTGCGTGGCTCGGTATCCCGCCGGGGAATGAAAACTGCTTGAAGAGTTTTTTCATTCCATCGGCATCCTGAGAAATATGGTGATAGAATTCGCTGTACGTCCCTTCAAGGTAGGTATTTGCAACAAGCGCAGGGCCGCCGTGTCCGGGGCCTGCAATGTAAATGACATTGAGGTCATGGGCCCTGATGATGCGGTTGAGATGGACATAGATGAAATTGAGCCCCGGGGTTGTTCCCCAGTGACCGAGCAGCCTCGGCTTGATATGCTCCAGAGTGAGAGGTTGTTTTAGAAGGGGGTTGTCATACAGATATATCTGTCCTACGGAAAGATAATTCGCGGCACGCCAGTAAGCGTTTGTATTTTCCAGTTCCTCCTTCGATAGATAATCAGGCATGACGTCCTCCTCTTTGTGCCTCTGTACCTTTGTGCCTCTGTGCCTTCTGTAACCTATGTCTGGCAGACTATTGATACCGCTTCCTCTGCAAGAACAGATGCTTCGTCAGCAGGGATGACCCATACAGCAGGTTTGCTTTTGTTCAGACTGATGCATCCTTCTGTTCCCATTGTAGCATTGTTTGCCTGTGTGTCAAGGAATATGCCAGTCCACTGCATGCCTTCAAGAATATTCTCCCTTACCTTCGGGGCATTCTCGCCAATGCCGCCGCCAAAGAGGACTGCATCAGCTCCCTGAAGAACAGCAAGGTAGGCGCCGAGATATTTTTTTGCCCGGTAGCAGAAGAGGTCGATGGCGCGGCTGGCATCAGGATGACTGCTTTCAAGCAATGCCTTCATGTCACTGCTTATTCCGGAAACACCGAGGAGGCCAGAGGAGTGATTGAGCATAGTTTCGATCTCATCAAAGGACAACCCGCAGGAGCGTCCGAGATGCAATATTATACCCGGATCAATGTCGCCTGAACGTGTTGCCATGACAAGTCCTTCAAGAGGAGAAAATCCCATCGAGGTGTCTAAAACTTTCCCGTCCCTTACCGCCGTGATGGAGCAGCCTGCGCCGAGCTGCAGCGAAATGAGCCTGCTGTCTTTTAGGTGTGGATGAAGTTCTTTCCATCTCTTCCACATTGCGCTGTGCGCAATACCATGAAAACCATAACGCCGGATATGGTGCTTTTTCATCAGATCAGCAGGCAGCGCATAGGTCATTGATACTTCAGACAGGGCTGCATAAAAAGCTGTGTCGAACACCGCAACCTGAGGGACATGGTCTCCGAATTCAGCCCTGCACATCCGTATCCAGTTCAAGGCAAATGGATTGTGCAGCGGCGCAAGCGATGAAAGTTTATCGATCTCGGATTCAACAGAAGGGTTTATCAGACAGGAGTGTGAGAACTTTGTTCCTCCGTGGACAACACGGTGCGCGACAGCCGATATTTCATAAATGCCATTATCGCGAAGGAATGTCTTCAGGATCGATGACGAACTTTCATCAAGTGCGTATTTCCTCGATGCAATCTTCCCGACACCGTTTCTTTTTTTTTCGAATGCAGCGAAGCGTACAGATGAACTCCCTGCGTTTACAGCCAGAATTGCCATGTGAAAATATTAGCATAAAATGGGGACATATCCCATTTTTTTAACATCAGCTTAATTTATGTTCAGGAGTGAAACGGAGTTAAGAACCCTGCGCCAAGAGCGCAGGGCGTAAAAGCTAAAAAACTCTCCCCTCCCTTGACGGGAGGGGATTAAGGGGAGGGTGAACACAGCATGTTTAATACCCCCACCCTCACCCTCCCCCGTAAAGGGGGAGGGAATTATAAGGAAACCCTGTGGCAAGACCACTGGGAGCTCTCTTTCATCTAAAAAAATGCAGGTATCCTTTACCACTCGCCGGAGCCGGTCTCATCAATGGCCTTTTCTTTTTCGCTCCGTTTATCCGTGCATTCATATTCACACTCATCCATTGTTTCAAATGGCACCGTGCCATTGCAGCCTCCGTAAAAGAACATCTGGCATTTCCCTGTTGCTTCATCGAAATAATATCTTTCGAAAAGTGCCTTGCACGGGCCTCCATCAGGTTTGAGCATGCACCTTTCCGGCAGGTTTTTTGAGGGGTTTTTCTCTGGTGCGAGATTCAGTTCATCTTCCCGGTCATTTGACTTTACATCGTTCACTGTACTCATCAGCATAGTGAGTGTCAGCGCAAGCAGTACGGACAAAATAATCTTCGCAAAGCTTTTTGCCTTTTCCTCGGCAGGCGTTGTTTCTTTTTTGGTCTTTGACATTTTCTTTTTCAATGATTCTCCGTGTCAGACGTTAAATATGTTTTGCCACATGATTTATCTTGTCATACCTGCCTTATTGTGGCGATACTTTTCGTAATGGGTAAACGCGTCGGGCCCTTTTGAAAGTACCATCACGATGCTCGCAACCAGTATGGCCGCTGCAACATATCTGATACTCCTCTTTTCCCGGACAGCGGGGAGCAATGCCAGAATACCTGATAAGACAAAGCAAATAAGAGCGACGACTGGATTCATTGCCATGCCGCCGACCAGAATGAGACACAATGACAGAATGATCGTGACAGAAGGGGTCATTTTATCCCATCTCCTTCATTGGCAGTAGTCTCTGCGCTCTCTTTGCTTTCAGCTGTTCTAAAGGTGTTGACGACCCGTTCGAACACAGGCAACTGTTCTCCGAACACAGGCTTTGACGCAGAATAGTGCAGAACGTAGAAACCCTCTCTTGAAGGAATAACATATAGCTTCTCTTTTATACTGATACTTTCATCAGATTTGCTTTGAGGATATAGATAGACCATCCTTTCGCGTTCCAGCTCATAGGCGTTCCTGCCATGAAGTCCGATCTTCTTTACGGGCCCGTAATTCTCCCTCGCGTTCTTCGTCTCTCCCGCGACATTTTTTGAATTGCTGTTAAGGAAATCCTTATAATCGTTAAAATCTTCATTGTCACGTGCATAGTAGGAAACAAAGATATCTGTTGAGGCCTTTCCGTCCGCCGGGCCTGTTAACCGGATCTCGTATATTTTATATTCAACATCCCTTTCCTCATCTCTC
This sequence comes from Nitrospiraceae bacterium, assembly GCA_003599425.1. Classification (GTDB taxonomy): domain Bacteria; phylum Nitrospirota; class Thermodesulfovibrionia; order UBA6902; family UBA6902; genus SURF-23. Next base: position 31,039 of record QZKC01000063.1, read on the forward strand.
TGCAGTTGCCAGCTTTCGGGTATTTCACACGAAAAATAGTTATTGTCCATCACATACTTCACGAATTCTGTGGCTTCATCAGCAGAGAGGGAACTGACAGCAAAAAAGGAAGTTATAATGGAAAATACTATGGTCGCTGCAAGGCAGACAGAGGGTAATGATAATCCCGGTGCTTTCCTGAGAGTCATTATATTCCTTTCCCGCTATTTTTGAGTATCTCTATTACTTCAGGAATTTGCCTCTTTACCGCCATCTCATATGCTGTATCACCCTTGTCGTTCTTCAGGTTGAGGTCTGCACCTTTTTCAACAAGCAGTTTTACAAAAGCTGTGTCGCCGTAAGCTATGGCTGCATGAATAGGCCTGTCTCCGAATCTGCCGGCGGCATTGATGTCTGCACCTTTCTCAAGGAGCAGGAGTGCGATATCTCTGTTGCCTTTATCAACGGCGGAATGAAGGGGGCTGTCACCTTTGCCATCTTTCAGATTGACGTCAGCACCTTTTGCAAGGAGGAGGTTGGCGATATCAATGTTGCCCGAACGGCACACAGCCCTGAGCGGTGTGAACCCGTAGAGATTCTTAATGTTCACGTCAGCGCCTTTTTCAATAAGAATTGCTGCGATCTCTCTATGTTCTTGATGGGCCGCAGCGAACAGTGGCGTATTGCCCTCACCGTTTTGCGCATTTACATCAGCACCGTGCTCTAACAGAACCATGACTGCATCAACGTGCCCGTAATGGGCAGCAAAGTGCAGGGGTGCGATATGGTACTGTGCATCACGGTAGTTCACGTCAGCGCCGTACTCTATAAATCCCCTGACGATGTTCGGGTCTCCCTTGCCCTCATTGAGATAGAGCAGGAGCGCTTCAGAGGGAGAAGGTTTTTGAGGCGCGGTCGACGGTGTTGTATCTTCAGCATGCACAACTCCTGAACCTGTCACTATCAGTAATACAGGCACGGTGCAAAAGAAGATCAGCCTCATTATAGTCGCTCTCATTGTGGTCATATCTCTATCCTCTTGCCGGTTATTCCAGTGCCCTTGGCGCATCGCCCTGGATATTGAAAAAAACATCTACATCCTGATCAGGATATGACCTGCCCTGGCAGGTGATCGAGGTGAATCTTATTTTAACCAGCCAGTTGCCGGGCTGCTGGGGTGTCCCGACAATGTTAAATTTGTCCATTGTTAATCCGGGAGGAAGATACCCATCAACAATAGAGGGATCATTCGAGTTCCACGTAACCGGACAGTCGGCACGTGCTTGAGATACCATATGAAAGCCTGCCTTGCCTGAAGTGTTGTTGTACCAGATCTTAAGTTGCTGAATTTGTTTTAACCGCTCTCTCCGGAGATCAGCCTGATCTTTCTGATCATTCACCTGGGGTGGCGCCACAGCGCAGCTGATTATAAATGCTGAGATCGCTGCACAGAAAATAACGGGGAACAGACTTTTAAACTTTATCATTGATAACTACCTCCTTATCTTGAATGTTCATATTAACCGGATCGGATAATTAATCGAGCAAGGGCGGCGGAGTATGAAGCCTGCTGCCGCCCCCACATTTGTTATAGCATCCTTCTCTGTAATCATTCATACAGTCTTTAAGGCACGTGATCTCTTTGATGTTTTTGTTCATGCGGAATGAGAACTCATTGACTTTGTCATAGTATTCGTCATTCTGCTTATTTAAATGATTGATCTTTTTCCAGCTATAGCATTCTGCCACAACATTGGTATAGGCCTCGACACTCATCTTATAATGACTGAACGGTTTGGATATGAAGCCAGCAAGCCAGGAGAGGCCTTCGATGATCTTTTCGTAGTCCTCATCCTTTGATATGTCCCACGCATACAGGTCGTATGTCGTCTTTACCGCTTCAAGGCCGTTTATGATGTTCTTATTGTATTCCGCAAGCTTCTTCTCTCCTGCAAGCCATTGCCGGACTGCACGATACTGGTTTCTTTTGTTGGGGTCAGCAGTGCTTGCAAGCAGGTCTGCTGAACGAATGGATCCCAGTTCGATCTCTTTAAGCCTTTTCCCGAGGAGATCATCGAGTTTGTAGGTCCCGTATTCAAATGGCAGGCCGGCAAGATAATCAATACCTTTTTCCCAGGTATCATTCACTGCATCGTCAACCGTGTTCTGCCAGGTCTCGAGTTCGGAGTTGTTGTTAAGAAGCGATCTTGTGAGGACCTTCAGATGGGACTGTATTTTTTTAACATTCAGTTCAAGTTCACCGAGCTTTCCTTTAGCCATCTGAAGTTCCTCTTCTTTGGAATATTTCTTCAGAAATGACGGATCATAGTTTGTCCCCTGCTCGGTTGATATTAACTTTACGAGGGTTATCTCCCGGTTGTACTCATCAAGTTTGCGGTTGTAGACCTCTATTCCTGCCAGGAGCTGATCCTTGCGCCGGCTGCAGTCCTGTATCTTTGCGCTGTCATTTGAAGATACGCGGCTGCAGTCCGCATTGAGCATTCTGATGTCTGCTTCAAGGGCACCCCTGTTATTATCAAGAGACTGTTTGAAAGATTTCAGCTTCTCGTAGTCTTCCCTGTTAATTTCGGTTGGGACAGTCTGGGTTGAGTCAATGGCAACAGCCCGGGCAGCAGAAACTGACGCAAAAAGAGCAAAGATGATGCATGTCACGTTAGCAGCAACAGCTGTTATTTTATCTGCGTGAATTGTTCTGAACATCGGGTGCTTTCTTCAGTTCAACTTCGATCGAGAAGTTCAGGAAGTTCTCCTGATTTTTCAAGTCGTTCATTTCCTTCTTAACAGTCACTATTTCTTTCTCGTTCTTGACCGGGTCCTTCTGGAGTTCGGCTATTTTCGTTTGAGTATCGTCACGTTTCTTTTTCAGGGTGGTCTTTATGTTCTCGAGCGCTGATATAGCAGGGGTCCTGTTAGCAGAAGTGATGACAGGCTCTTTGTAGGTTTGAAACGGATTATACGCTGGCGCAGGACGGGGCAGGCTTCCGGACTGACTGCCCGGGGTGTCAAAGCCATATCCTGCCTGTTCCCTTAAAGCCTCTTCTCTTGCACGGTTGAGATTCTTGACCAATGTCGGATTGTAAGGACTATACTGAAGCGCTTTTTCAAAACTTCTCACCGCGCAGCTCCAGTCCTTTTGCTGAAAGCATCTGATGCCTTTCTCATTCGCGCTGTTCATTGCATTGACACGATTTTTCTCTCGTTCTTCAGGGGACGGGCCGGAAGGGGTTCGGTGAGATGACGAACGGCTGTCGCTGTCGTCATCGTCCGGATCTTCAAAATCGCATCCTTCAACACACTCAGGGTTGCTCACAGGAGGAACATTGCCATAGCCTCCGCCGGATATACCCACTGCCTGCTCCCATGCACCTCCGGATGCGGTCTTGGTGCTGAGCAGTAATGACAGGCAACAAGTAGCAACCATAAGAACTGATGCTTCTATTATCTTTTTTACCGTTGTATTTCTTACCACTTCTCTCCCATTATCTCGGTCCGCTTCTTTTTAAATTCATCATCAGTGATCAGTCTGTCATTCTTGAGCGTTTCAAGGTCTCGCAGCCTTTGCATAGGGTCTTTTTGCATGTCTGATCCTGTTTCGATATCTATCAGGGACACTCCTTTAGCGTTCTTCAGGTTCCGGACATGATAGACCAGCATAAATATGACTCCTCCGATCCATGCGACGATGAATAGAGGGAATATGATCTTCATGACAAGCGGCGCATCATTTTCAATAAGCACGTTCATGACAAGAACACCAAAGCCTATGCCGAACAGGACCATGAAGACCAGTCCAAAGACCGCGCCTGCTGACAGAGGTTTGCCTGGTTTAATTTTCATTATCAATATCCTTTCTTGTATAAGGTATTATCAGAATATCTTCCCTACGCTGCTTCCGGAAATGGTCCATTTCCCGCTGCCCTTGTGAAGAAAGACATAATGCCCGATCCCTGATTCCGGGGTTGCCACATGCTGTACATAGACCAATGCCTCTGTCCTGTCCTTGTTGAACCCTGCCCGTGATACATATGTCCTTCCCGTATCAAAGGGGCTCATCCTCATGTCTTTTTGCTCCCTTACCTGTATGTTCAGGCGAGCATGTCCAGACGAGGGGAATTTGTCTTCGAGCTGATATCTCATATCGTTCCTGCTGTTGAAATCATCGATCATGGCGCTGTCAATATTTTTCCAGCTTTCTTTGTTTATCTGTTCTTTTATCGTCTCCTTTTCGAGGACGACATAGTCATCCGGTATGCCATCAAGTTTTCCAGATGAAAAAACCGATACGTATACTTCGTATTCTTCCTCCTCAATAACGTCAACTGTCCCAGCTGCCACAGGCTGCGAAGCCTTTTCTGTTTGAGCGTCCTCTGCCCTAAGGCCTTCAGCAAAGACTATAGCACTAAGCAGGATAACACAGGTGATAACAGCACTGAAAAGCTTGGTCATAAACATTCCTCCATTATTTTCTATTTCGGCAGAAACCATAAAATATACCCGCACCGATCGCATACATAGTTGTCAGCCTCTTTGTTCAGCCAGTCAAGTTCCCAGAACGTCAGGCCCTTTGTATTCATGAGCGTCTTGCGCTTCCAGAATTCTTCGTGCCCGCAGATGGGACATTTCATGTCTCTTCCACCCGCTTCGTATCTTATGGCCTTTTTCCTGCCAGACATTATTTATTTCTTCATAAACCTGAGCTGTGCTGCGATAGTGCAATGGCCAAGTATAAAAAACATTTAATTCGTGTCTTCCTGCAAAGTAATATATTGTTCTCTACCCGGTATATTCGGAATAATCTCTGTTTTTCTAAAGCGAGGGTTATGCGGGTTCTGTCAAGAATTTGATCGTTTCCCGAGCCGGTTCTGAGTTAACCGGCATAATATTGAAATTATCGGATGATTCGTTTATAGTTTACGTTACTGTGAAGATAGTGAATACATATAACAGGGTGGTGGTTCTGCTGCTGGGTGTCCTGTTTATCGGCACTGTAAGTACGCGTTCATTTGCTGATTCCACGTACACAGTGAAAAAAGGCGACAGCCTTTACCGGATAGCAAAAGAATTTGGCGTTAGTATTAGAGCTGTCAGGAAAGCCAATGGACTCAGGTCTCATAAGCTTTCGATTGGTAAACAATTGGCGATACCCGATGGCAGGCCTGTCCAAACCGGTGAAACTGATCCACCCAATGCAACCAGCGAATCAAATGGAGCAGTTGTACTTCAGGCTGTTCAACCCCAACCTGACATTCATATCGCAGACGGCCCTGAGCAGGTCTCGCGTGACGCCGGAATTAGCAAGAGCAGACTGAAGGAATTCGTGACCTATGTCGCCCAGCAGACGATCGGTATCCCTTACAGGTTCGGGAGTAATTCCGTTAAAGGCACTGACTGTTCAGGATATGTGCAGAGGTTTTTCAGCTTCCTTGGGGTGCAGCTTCCGAGGAGCGCGCGTGAACAGTTCAATGTCGGAACGTCTGTGAACAGGGAAGACCTGCTGGTTGGCGACCTGGTGTTCTTCAAGACGTATGCTCCATTCCCTTCCCATGTCGGCATCTATCTCGGAGATAATCTCTTCGTGCACGCATCGAGGTTTGCCAAAAAAGTGACCATCGACAGCCTCAACACGCCGTATTTCGTCAAGAGATATATTGGCGCCAAACGTCTGCTGGCTTCCGAAGAGGAAAGTCTGACTGACTAAGAGTTGAGCAGGTATGACCGGTCCCGCCAGAAAATATTTTCTCCAGGCAGAAAAACACAGGAAATCTGCTGAATACAGCCGTGCCATTTCACTGTACCAGAAGGCGCTTGCACAGTTCAGGGACCGGTCGGATGTCAACGGTACTCTTGATTGCGTTCTTTCACTTGCTGATACATTCAGGGCAAAGGGTGACTTTACAGAGGCTGGGATACATTACACAGAAGGACTCGAAATCGCTCAAGCTCTTGATGACATGACCGCAGAGGCAGACGCGATGGCCGGGCTTGGTCTCAGCATGAGAGCGCTCGGCAACTGGAAGTTCGCCCTGGATCTGATCGGCAGGGCCGGGAGATCGTACAGACTCCTCAACGATAAGAAAGGGGAAGCATTTTCTGTCTGGGCGCGGGGAGGCGCGTACAGAATAAAAGGGGACATAAAAAAGGCCCTAAAGGATTTCCATGCGGCTTTGAAAAAGTTCAGACAATTGAAAGACAGTTCAGGCGTCGCCTATTCATATTGCGGCCTTGGGGGGAGTTCGAGGATAGCAGGGAAATTCGGCGATTCCGGAAAATACTATTCCCTGGCCAACAGGATGTTCAGCAGATTAAAAGACCGCTTCGGCCTTGCCTATTCATATTGCGGTTTGGGAAATGTGCAGAGAATGAAAGGCGACTATAAAGGCGCCCTCGATTATTTTCAGAAAGCTGAAGTCCTTTACAGGCAGATCGGGGACCGGGTAAGTTACGCGTACACCCTCTGGAGCATCGGAACTTCCTGGAAAATGCTCGGCGAATATGGGAAGGCATTGAAGAGCTTTCAGGCGGCTTCTGAATTTTTCAGTCAGACAAAAGACCCCAGAGGGCACATATACTGCATCCTTGGGGCCGGCGAGATCGATTATCTGAACGGCAGGGGAAAAAGAGCGGGAAAAGTATTTTTGAAGGCCCTCAAACTTGCGGAGCGCTACAGGTTTGGCGTTGAGACAGGATACGCGAAGAGGCTTCTAACTTCCTGCGAACGAGGGAAGGGTTTCCCTGTAAATCTGCCTTAAAATCAGGAAAAGCTTCATTGATAATTTCTGCCTTTTCAAATTATACTGTTTCTTGAAATTAAACAATCTATCTGTTAGTATCTATTGAAATTAACATGAGCGTTTCTGAGTCCCTTTTTGATCAACCAGTCAGCGAGCATAAAGAATCAGGAAAAGCAGGGCTGTTAAACAGGATAATAGCCAGGACCATCGATTTCATCATCGTTGCCGCTCTGTATGAGGTGATACCAAAGGTAGGTTTTTTTGCGGGGCTTACTTATCTTCTTATAGCCGACGGGCTGTTTGAAGGAAGGAGCGTAGGCAAAAAGCTCATAGGGCTCAGGGTATATGTTTATGACAATACGGATAATGTCAGGGCCTGCAGTTTCAGGGAGTCGATACTGAGAAATTTCCCTTTCGCCGTTGGGTTTGTCCTTTTCGGGATCTTCAATGTGATCCCCCTGATCGGCTGGCTTTTCTCACTTCTCATAGTCGCTGCAGTGGTCCTTTTTGAAAGCCTTGTTCTGATGGGGAGCGAAAAAGGCATGAGGGTCGGCGATGAGCTTGCAAAGACCCATGTTGTTCAGGAAAGACAGGAGGAATAGATGTTTCATAAGATTCTTGGATATTTTTCGAGTGATCTCGCGATAGACCTTGGCACAGCAAACACCCTGGTGTTTGTAAAGGGCAAGGGGATCGTATGCAATGAGCCTTCCGTGGTGGCGATCCAGAAAGACAAGGTCATAGCAGTAGGTATGGAAGCCCAGAAAATGTTAGGCAGGACGCCCGCGAACATTGTCGCGATGAGGCCGCTTAAGGATGGCGTTATCGCAGACTTTGACAAGACAGGCGAAATGCTGAAGTACTTCATAAGAAAGGTCCATAACAGAAAGAGTTTTATCTCCCCGAGGATCGCGATCGGGGTGCCTTCAGGAATAACACAGGTGGAGCAGAGGGCTGTAAAGGACGCGGCCCAGGCCTCGGGCGCGAGGGAGATATATCTCATCGAGGAGCCGATGGCAGCCGCGATCGGTGTCGGGCTTCCTATAGGAGAGCCCTGCGGCAATATGATCGTTGATATCGGGGGCGGCACCACGGACGTAGCCGTGATCTCCCTGCACGGAGTTGTGTACAGCAAGGCCGTGAGGATGGGCGGCGACAAGATGGATGAGGCGATAGTCAACCATATCAAGAACAAGGGAAGGATCCTCATCGGTGAAAGGACTGCTGAAACGATCAAGAAGACATTGGGGTCTGCTTTTAAGGTAGATAATGAGAACAGGAAGATAGATGTAAAAGGGAGAGACCTTGTCGCAGGGATACCGAAGACGGTTACCATCTATGAAGATGAGATCAGGGAGTCCTTGAGTGAAAACGTAACGGTCATCATAAACGCAATAAAGGTTGCGCTTGAAAACACTCCTCCGGAACTTGCCTCCGATATAGTCGACAGGGGGATTGTCCTTGCCGGCGGAGGGGCCCTCCTGCGGGGGCTTGATGAATTGCTCAAGCACGAAACAGGCCTTCCCGTAATTGTGGCTGAAGACCCGCTGAGCGCTGTTGTGAAAGGCGTTGGAAAGGTGCTGGATGACCTGGATATTTTAAGAAGAGTCACTATCTGACAGATTAATGTTTAAAAAAAAAATTATCCTTTTTGCCCTCCTTTTACTTTTCTTTCTCGCGCTGCTGACATTCCAGAGTATCAAAGGGGAAAAGCATTTTCTTGATTTCACCATGTATCCTCTCGAAATCCTTGGGAAGGGCGGCACTGCTGTTGCAAATATTTTCAGCAGTATACCTTTTTTCAAAAAGGACGATACCCTTGAACGGCTCGGCAGGTGTGAGGAAGAGAGAACAAGATACAAAGAAGCCGCGTATGAGAATGAAAGGCTCCGCAGCCTTCTGGAGCTGAAAGCCCGGCAGCCCGGGTATGTTGCCGCCGCGCAGGTGTTTGCGAGGGAACCGACCAACTGGTTCCAGGTGCTCTGGATAAATAAAGGATTTGCCAGCGGAGTTGTGAAGGACATGGTTGCGGTCACTCCCTTCGGCCTTGTGGGAAAGATCCACAGGGTTTTCAGCGAACGGGCAAATGTCGTTCTCATATCGGATGTGAACTCTTCAGTTGCCGTCAGGCTCGAAACTTCAAGGATAGAGGGAATACTTGAAGGAAACGGCGAACACGCATGCATCCTGAAATACGTGTCAAAGGACTTCGAGGCAGAGGTGGGGGAGAACGTCATCACTTCAGGACTTGATGGCATATATCCTGAGGGGATCGCAGTAGGATATGTCAGCTCTGTGGACCGGGAGAGCGGAGAAGTATTCCAGGCGATTGAAGTGACGCCCTCGCAGCATCTGAACAGAGTGGAAGAAGTGGCGGTGCTGAAGAGATGAAGACTTTTTTCATGTACATTGCGCTTGTTTACGTGGCGCTTGCCATACAGGGAATGATCTTTCATGGAACAAAACCAGACCTCGTGCTTATTCTTGTGTGTTTTTTTTCGGTGAGGCACGAGCAGGGCAGGGGTATGCTGTTCGGGGCGCTTGCAGGCCTTCTGACGGATATATCGAGCGGGTTCATCCTCGGCCCGAATGTCTTCAGCAAGACCATGGCTGCTTTCCTTTCCCGCACCATCAGGGAAAACCTGTTCCAGTGGAATATCATTATAAGCACGTTTCTAATTGCGTCTCTTTCAATAATTGATATTGCTATTGTCCATGTATGTTATGAGGCCTTCTCAAAGATGTCCTTTGTAAACAGATCATGGGGAGTATCTGTCGCCACCGTTGCTTATACGATCGCGGCTTCTCTTATGCTGTATCCCCTGTTTCATCCCAGGAAGGAGAAAACGATGTGGTATTAGCAGTTCTTGCAGCCATTTATCGGAATGTAGTCTGTTATGGATAAAAGGATAAGCATTGCATTCTCCTTAGTGCTTTTTATATTAGCCATACTGGTCATAAGGCTCTGGCATCTTCAGATAATAAAAGGCAGTGAATATAAAAGGCTTGATGAGCGCAACAGGTCCAGGGTCATTGATATCATTGCTCCGCGCGGGGTGATATATGACAGGAACGGGAACCCTCTCGTGAAGAACGTCCTTTCCTTCAATGTATCTATGGTCAGTGAGGATATGCCGAAAGACGCCGAAACTCTGGCCGAACTCGGCAGGCTCGTCGGGCTCGAGACCGAACAGTTAATAAAACTTGCGAAGGCATCAACAAGTCCTTATGAGAACATTTATCTTATGCGTGATGCTTCATTTGAAGAAGTTGCGAAGGTTGAGGCAAGGAAGATAGATTTCCCCGGCCTGCAGGTGGAAGTATCAAGCTCCAGAGGATATCTCTATGGGCAGACGGCTGCTCATGTGCTGGGATATCTGGGGATCCCAACACAGAAACAATTAGAGTCGCCAGAATACAGCGGGATACCAAAACAGGCCTTCATCGGCCAGTTCGGCATTGAAAAGAGGTATGACAGAATACTGAGAGGCATTGCGGGCAAGAAAGTTGTCGAGGTCGACGCGCTGGGCAATATGATCAGGTCTGTCAGGATACAGAAACCTGTAAGAGGCAAGGACCTGACACTGACGATCGATGTGAATGTACAGATGGAGGCGGAAAAGGCGCTGCAGGACAAGACCGGCGCAGTGGTCGCGATCAAGGCTGATACAGGAGAAGTCCTGGCCCTGGCCAGCGCTCCTTCTTTTGACCCCAATCTCTTTGTCGGAGGTATAAGTTACGACCACTGGAAGATGCTTATTGAAGACTCAAGAAAACCCTTAATGAACAGGGCCATCCAGAACCAGTACCCTCCCGGTTCAACTTTTAAAACAGTAACGGCCCTTTCCGCCCTTGAAAAAGGGATCATCGACGAGGACACCACATTTTTCTGCGGAGGGTCGCTTTTTTTCGGCAGGACCTTCAGGTGCTGGAAGGACGGAGGGCATGGAAGAGTCAGCCTTCACAGGGCTATCGTTGAATCCTGTGACGTATACTTTTATGAAGTGGGCAAAAGGATCGGTATCGATACTCTCGCGCAGTATGCGTCCGCATTCGGCCTGGGCACGCCAACGGACATAGAACTTGACGGGGAGGCCTCAGGCATTGTCCCTTCCACAGCATGGAAGCTCAGGACGAAAAAGGAAAAATGGTATCAGGGTGAAACGCTCAATACTGTAATAGGTCAGGGGTATTTAACTGTTACACCGATACAGATGGCGAGGCTGATGGCAGCAGCAGTGAACGGAGGAAAACTCTTCAAACCCCATTTGGTACATGGGGAGCATGAAGGCGCTGAATATAAAATCGCTGCAGATATCAGGCCTGAATATACAGAGTTTGTTAAAAAGGCCCTTTTGGGAGTCGTATATGAAGGAGGCGGAACAGCGAGGGCAGCACGCTCTGACATTGTCAGCATAGGAGGCAAGACAGGAACCGCCCAGGTTATTGGAGGAGCTGTCAAGGAAAAAGACCTTCCTGACCATTACAAGGACCATGCGTGGTTTACTGCTTTTGCTCCGGAATATAAACCGGAAATAGCTGTATCAGTATTTGTCGAGCATGGAGGGCACGGAGGGAGCGCGGCAGCCCCCATAGCCAGGAAGGTGATCGAGGCCCACTTCAATCCGCCAAAGCCTGAGGAAGAGATGGAGAACGCTCAGGTTCCAGAGGCTGTGAAGCAGGAAGAACAGGTTACGACAGTACAGCAGCAGGACGGTAATACGCAGAGCAGGGAAAGCGCAGGCGATTAAAATATGATAGACCGCAGGCTCATAAGGGATTTTGACTGGGGATTGCTGGCAGCAGCAGTCATGCTCTCCCTCATAGGGGTGATGACCATTTACAGTTCAACAAGGCCGTTGCTTGACATGCAGCAGGAGTCTTTTTATCTGAAACAGCTCAACTGGATCATACTGAGCCTTGTATGCTCTTCCCTCGTGCTGGCCATCGATTATAGATGGTTTACCAGGTTCGCTTACATTTTTTATATCATCGGCATCATACTTCTTGTGTTCGTCCTCATTGCGGGAAGAACAGGAATGGGGGCGAAGAGATGGATCAGCCTCGGATTCTTCTCCTTTCAGCCCTCGGAGTTTTTCAAGATATTTTTTATTGCGACCCTTACACGGTATCTTTCAGGCCTGGACCAGGATTTAAACCTGGGCCTCAGAGAGCTCCTGAAGATAACCGCAGGGTTCTTTCTCCTTCCGTCTCTGCTCATTCTCAAGCAGCCGGACCTCGGGACCATGCTGATACTGCTGTTTGTTTTTACAGCCATGATCCTGACTGCCGGGATCAAGAAAAAGATTGTCGTTACAGCGCTTGTTATCGGCCTTGCAGTTTCGCCTCTTGTGGGGAAGATATTCTGGGGAGGATTAAAGGATTATCAGAAAAACAGGATTATAGCATTCATCGACCCTCAGGCAGACCCAAAAGGCATCGGGTATCACATAACCCAGTCCAAAGTTTCCATAGGAGCGGGAGGGTTTATCGGGAAAGGCTATCTGAAAGGCACCCAGGGGCCGTACAGGTTCCTGCCCGAAAACCATACTGATTTCATCTTCTCGATATTTGCGGAGGAGTGGGGATTTCTGGGCAGCATCGTGCTTTTTGGATTTTACCTGTTCATCATCTGGAGGGGGTTTGATGCGGCAAGGTCCGCAAGGGACCCGGAAGGACGTATGTTGGCGCTCGGCGTAACATACATGTTCACCTTCTATTTCATCATCAATGTCGGGATGACCCTCGGGCTGCTCCCGGTTGTCGGAGTCCCGCTGCCGCTCATGAGCTACGGCGGCACAGCACTCCTTTCCAACTTCCTCGCCCTCAGCGTAATTGAGAATGTGAGAATGCGCAGGTTCGCGTCTTATTATTAAGCAATATTCCAATAAATTCTCTGATTGAGTCCATTTAAAATTTTATTTTCCCTTTTTCAAGGCTGGGGTATAATAGGGCGATCTTTAAATATAACTTGCGTGCGAATATAATTATGTAACTTATGCCAAAGACCTTGATGCCGCATGAAAAGTTCTTCACTTCATTGCGGGATTTTGCCGGGCAGTTGACGGCAAAGTTTTCAGCAATGGCTGCGGGTGAGCCGGAAGACCAGCTCAAGCCTCCGGTTGATCATCTCTTTGCCGCATATGGCAAAATCATCTCCCGCAATATTGTCCTGAAAGGCGAGTCCGGTTTGAAGGACCGGCTGGGACGCCCGGACTTCGCAGCGCACAGCGACACTCTTCCTGTCGGTTATGTTGAACTCAAGGCTCCAGGCAAAGGCGCGAATCCCGAACACTTTAAGGGACATGATCGTGAGCAGTGGAATCGCTTTAAGAATGTCCCGAACCTGATATACACTGACGGCAACGAATGGGCGTTGTACCAGAATGGAGAACTGGCGGCAAAATGCATCCGGCTTGATGGTGATATTCGCACTGACGGGAAAGACGCAGTCTCTCAAAGCAATGCGCTGGACCTTTTTCAGTTATTTGCCGAATTCACAAGCTGGGCTCCGATAGTTCCCAAGAATCCCAAAGAGCTTGCCGCATTCCTGGCCCCGTTCTGCCGGTTGATACGGGAGGAGGTGCTTGATTCTCTCAAAGACACGGCATCGCTCATGCACATTCTCAAAAAAGACATCAAGGCGCTCCTGTTTCCTGACGCAAATGACCAGCAGTTCGCCGATGCATACGCTCAGACCGTTGTCTTCGCCCTGCTTCTGGGGCAGATGGAAGGCGCAAACGTCCTCGATCTCCGTAACACATACGACACACTTGAACATCATCATTCACTCCTGTCGCGTTCGCTTGAATTTCTGACCGACAAGGAAGCGAGAAAGGAGATCATCGCGTCACTCAGCATGACCCAGCGTGTAATTCACGAGATACCTGTGCAACTGCTCACGGCAACATCGGCAACCAAAGACCCGTGGCTGTTTTTCTATGAAGACTTTCTTGCAAGCTATGATCCAAAGCTTCGTAAGGAATCAGGCGTCTACTTTACGCCGCTTGAGGTTGTACGTTGTCAAGTCAGGCTTATTGACGAAATCCTGCACAAACATCTGGGCCGGAATATGGGCTTTGTGGAAGCAGGAGTCGCAACGCTTGATCCCGCTGTCGGCACCGGCACATACCTTTTGGGAATCATTGATCATGCCCTTTCGCGTGTTGAAGAGGAAGAAGGTTCAGGCGCTATCAAAGGCGGCGCACGCGCGCTGTTTCACAATCTGCACGGATTTGAATGGATGGTCGGTCCCTACGCTGTGGCACAGCTTCGCTTTTCTCAGGCATTGACCAAGCGCGGCATCTCTTTGCCTGCTACCGGACCTGGGATTTACCTTACAAACACACTTGAATCACCTCATACGCACCCGCCGGCTCCTCCGCTGTTTCACGTGCCGATTGCCCGCGAGCATGAGCGTGCTTTGAAGATAAAAGACTCTGAACATATTCTCGTCTGTCTTGGAAATCCGCCCTACGGCAGACACGAAGCCGCAACAGCAGACAATCAGGCATTGACCGGTGGATGGGTCCGCTTTGGAGACAAGAACAATCCTTCCACAAAATCAATTATGGAAGACTTTCTCGAACCCGTGCGGAAAGCCGGTTATGGAGTGCATCTGAAGAACCTCTATAATCTTTACGTGTATTTCATCCGCTGGTCTCTGTGGAAGGTCTTTGAGCACAAGACCGCAACGGGGCCGGGCATTCTCACGTTTATTACCGCTTCATCCTATCTCGACGGAGACGCCTTCGCAGGCGTGCGCGAGCATATGAGGCGCGTTTGCGATTACATAGACATCATCGATCTCGGCGGAGAAGGACGCGGGACTCGAAAGGAAGAAAACGTTTTCGCAATCCAGACGCCAGTGGCTATCTTCATCGCATGGCGGAAGAGTAAATCTAATCCTGAAACTCCTGCCGTTGTACGTTACACAAGAATTGAAGGCACGAGAGAAGAAAAGCTTGCGACTCTCAACTTCGTTAAATCAATCAATGATCTTAAATGGGAGAATGTCCCCAGCGACTGGCAAGCTCCGTTTAAGCCGGTCTCGACCCAAAACTATTTTTCATGGCCCAAATTGATTGACCTGTTTTCATGGCAGCAGTCCGGTGTACAAGTTACACGACTATGGCCTATTGCTCCTGATGTAGAAGTTCTGAGGACTCGCTGGGATGAATTTGTTATCAGCAATAATAAAACAGAACTCTTCAGAGAAACCCGTGATCGGCAAATTGACAAGCAATATTTTGATATAAGAGATGAAAATATAATCTTACCTATATTAGAGAAAGCTACTAGGCAAGATTTGATTCCTCCAGTTAGATATACTTACCGCTCTTTTGACAGACAATGGATTATTCCTGATAACCGTCTTGGCGATTATTTTCGTCCAGTCTTGTGGCAAGTGCATAGCATTAATCAAATATATCTCACAAGTCTCTTTAACCATCCTCTTGGAGACGGCCCCTCGATGACTGCCTGTTCAGAAATTCCTGATCGGCATCATTTTCGGGGATCTTACGGTGGAAAGGATATTCTTCCTCTTTATCGTGATTCTGAATGTACTAAGCCGAACATACTGCCGGGCTTGCTCGAAGTGCTTGCAAAGAATTACGGCAAAGCGGTGACGCCGGAGGATTTCGCGGGCTATGTGTACGGTCTGCTTGCACAGCCGGAATATACACGGCGGTTTGCCGATGAGCTTGCAAGCAGGGAAGTGCGTGTGCCCCTGACGAAAGACGGAAAGCTGTTTGAAAAAGTCGCTGACTTCGGCAAGGAGCTTATCTATCTTCACACATACGGAGAGCGTTTATACGACGCTAAACATCCGAAGGGAAAAATCCCTCACGGATCGGCTCGATGTACAAAGGCTGTATCAGACAGAGAAGACAAATACCCGAATGAGTTTCATTATGCTGACACTACAAAAACCCTGCATGTAGGCGACGGTGAGTTCACGCCTGTGTCACCGGACATTTGGGAGTTTGAAGTGTCAGGGCTGAAGGTTGTTCAATCCTGGCTCGGCTACCGCATGAAAGACAGAAGCGGAAAGAAATCCTCTCCGCTTGACGACATCCGTCCCCGCATCTGGACACGAGAGTTCAACACGGAACTTTTGGAATTACTCTGGGTCCTTGGAAAGACTGTCGAAGGATATCCAAAACAGAAACAACTTCTTGAAGCCGTCCTTGAAGGCGTGCTGTTCAGGGCAGACGAACTGCCCGACGTCCCCGCCGACTCCCGCGAGGCGCCTAAAGTGACAAAATTACGCAGTTCACAAGAGCAATTACCTCTCACTAATGATGAATGAGAAAGGAAAATGTTGATTGAAAAACAGGTGGGGCCATAATGCAAGATACTAGTACTACAGCGAAGTTTTCCATTTACCCGCAATGGACGCCAGCAGTCTTTTTCTATGTGAGCGATAAGCGACATAGTTTCTCCTCGTGTGGTATCTCAGGATTTCCAGTGCATAAGTGATCGTGAATGTTTTGTGAGGCAACACTACTGCAACCAGCATCCTCGCTTGCTGTAGCGTCAATGCAGGAGTTTTTTTTAAACCGAATCCGCAACCGGAGCAAAAAATGCAGGGCGAGGAAGACGTATATCATATGTCGATGCCATGCCGGCCAGGAGCGGTGCTCATAATGATCCATGCCGACCTGGCTCTTTCCATCCTGAAAGCATTGCTCAATCGGCCAGCGCATTGTGGCTGCTTTACAGAACTCGGAAAGGGGCATGTCTTCCGGAGCATTCGAAAACGCATATTTGATCTGTCCGTCCGATGTGCGTCTTAAAATGAGCCAGACAGCAGCGTTCAGCGGCAACCCCTTGCGGGACGGGTAAACTCTGATGCAGGCGACATCCGCCAAAATGGGGCCTTTCGCCCCTTCAGCAAGAACCACCTTTGCCCAGGAACACCTTTTAGACTTTGCGATCTCGCCAACCGTGTGGACCTTTCCCTTTATGATGTGTTTCTTACCGGGACGGCGGCCATGCCCTTGATAGGTCGGCAGAGCCACAGCGGATTTTTGAAGAAAGACCTGGGCGTTCGACCTGATGCCGGCAAAATAGTATTTCCCGCCCGGCAAGGCTTCAAGGAATTCCCAATCGGACCCGAAAGTGGCGTCACAGCCGATCCACTTGGCGGGAAACAGATTCGTCTTGTTTATTTTATCGATGAGGTCCCTGGCGATTTCCGGTTTTGTCTGAAAGACTATATCTTCAGGAACAAGGTTATAGTTGCGTCGCTCTTCCTGCTCTTTGGCGAACCAACTTTCCGGCATATACAGCCTGCCAGTCAAAAGCCCATAGCCTTTCTCGCTGGTGTAGCCGACAAAAACGCCGGATTGACAGTTATCTACTTTCCCCAAAGCTCCGCAATATTGCCGGGCAACTCCTACAGACTCTTTTCCCTTTTTGGCAAACTCGCTGCTGTCGACGGTGATCATGCCCTCAGGACAAGAGATGGATTCCGCCAGTAAGGTTTGATGGCTTCGCTCCATCGCCTCATGATCCCACCTGTGGGATTTCATAAACTGCTGCAGGGGTCGTACTGAGTTTTCATCCAAAAACTCAAGGGCGATGGGCTCGACGGATTTGGCTTCTTTGTTGCTCAGAAGACCGGAAATGTATGCCAGACCCAGCCGCCTCTGCTCCTTACGGCCAAAACAACTATGAAACTGTCCGTGAAACTGCACGAGTTCTTCCGCTATCATTTCTATATCTGTTTCCGTAAGATTCATCCAGGGAGCAATATTGGGATCCCACCCGGCATGACGTAATATCATATGCAGCGCCTCCACTTTCTTGATTGATGGTGAAGGACGGTGAAAGAGTCTGTAAGTTTTCTTTTCGCATCCTATCTTTTCCCGGAAGCGTCGCTCTAATTCATAAACATATACCTCCTTGATGCAGCCGTGATATACATAGCCTTTCCCAAGCTTTCCGCTGCCCTGGGTTTGCCCGATGAATTTCCAGTTTGCCGCACGGTAGCTGGTTCCTTTGAACAGGGCCGGATCAACAAAGGTCTCTGCCAGCCACAGTCGTTTTCCAAACCGCTCTTGCCAATCATGACTGATTCGGGCAAGCGCCAGGGCAAGCACATGGGATGCAAGATTCTTGACTTTCACCCAGGGAAATATGAGAAACCGACTGTTATTGGCGATCCTGCCCAGATGGATTTCCCTCTGCTCAGCGGACCATCCGATATACTTGTCTCGTACTCGCAGTTTCAAGGCCGGAGCGCTAAAGGACAAGGCCGACACGGGCCGCTCCCCCATGAATGCAAGATATTTGAGGCGATGACCTAAAAGTCTTTGATAGCCCAGATAATGATGTTCGCGTACCAACTGGTCCCACACATTCTCCAGATTCGTTTGGCTCGCTATCTGCAAACTAATCGCCGACAGTGTATCTATAGCGCCGTAAATAGGCGTTGTATCGATTGCAATGTCTTTATGCCTCATATCGCTATTACCCGTTATCGGCGCGCTAATCTTCCGCTGCCTGTAGATATATCTTATCCCGGCAATGTATGCAGGCTCTCTTTCACTCGCCTTTATGAAATCTATATTACAGAATCCCATTTTGTTTGTCTATAGAAATCTTCGCTGTAGTACTAAGAAGTAATATGGAATCGCCATGGAGGCATTTCGCAAGTTTTTGGTTGGCGAGATTGAGCAGGTTTATTGCTCAGGGGATAGAGCGGGTTAGGAGATATTTAATAGTGAGATGATCGCAGGTCGGCTGCATTAGTTTAAATTAAGAGACTTATCGTATAATGTTCATATATCGGTTAACACTCTGAGGAGGATATGAAAATGGGCACAAGAAAAGATTACAGAGAAAGGATAATGATTGACAGCTTAGTCCACTTCGGCAAACCGTGTATAGCGGGGACAAGGATTCCAGTTGAGGATGTGCTCGAACTGGTTCAGGAGAATATCCCATTCACTGAAATCATTGATAATTATTACCCTGATATCACTATCGAGGACATAAAGGCCTGCGTGAGATACGCAACAGATATTGTCCGCTCGGAAGAAGTTCATCTTGAGAAGACATCGTGAGATTTTTGATTGATCAAGATGTTTACCGTGTAACATCAGATCAGTTGAAAGCTTGGGGATATGATGTTGTGCTTGCTCAAGATATTGGGATGCAGCGTGCTGCTGACAGGTCACTGCTTTTGCATGCGAAAGAGACCGGTAGGCTGCTTGTCACTCGAGATAAGGATTATGGTTCGCTTGTTTTTCTTGAGGAAATATGTTCATCAGGTGTGATTCTCCTGCGTATGACCCCGCTCAGCATTGATGACGTTCATAAAGAGCTCCGCTTGTTTTTACAGAAATATACTGAAGAAGAGTTGAAATACCTCTTCTGTGTAATTGAACCGCATCGCTTCAGGATAAGACATTTAAAAATGTAATCATGAACCTCCACGACATCCAGCAACATCTCCGCAAGTTCGCAGAAGAAAGAAACTGGGACCAGTTCCACAGTCCCAAGAACCTCTCGA
Source organism: Nitrospiraceae bacterium (assembly GCA_003599425.1). Classification (GTDB taxonomy): domain Bacteria; phylum Nitrospirota; class Thermodesulfovibrionia; order UBA6902; family UBA6902; genus SURF-23. The sequence goes on from QZKC01000063.1 coordinate 50,293, forward strand.
TGGCACTTGCCGCTGAAACGGCTGAACTGCTTGAGCTCTTTCAGTGGCTCACTGAGCAGCAGTCAAAGGATATAGTGAACTCTGAAAAAGATATCGCGGAAGTTAAAAAAGAGGTCGCCGATGTCTTTATCTACCTCGTCCGCCTTGCTGACAAATTGAACATCGACATCGAAAAAGAAGTCCTTGCCAAAATCGCCCTCAATGAAAAGAAATACCCTGTAGACCTGTCCAAAGACAGCGCCACGAAATACAACAAGAGATAATGCCAAATTCTTAATTCGCTCTGTATTTCCCCCTTTTTTGTATGTATCAAAATATCGTATAATCCTTCATGCTGCTAAAACTCATTGAACGCTTCGGGGCGGCTGTCGAGAGGCCTGTCGAAGGTGTGGGCAGGTGTTTGATACTTCTTTCAGCGACAATTAAATGGATATTCAGGCCTCCTGCGGATATCAGGAATATTTTCAAACAGATGCTCGAGATCGGCGTCAACTCACTTCCGGTAGTCCTGATCACGGCTGTCTTTACCGGAATGGTGCTTGCGCTTCAGAGCTATACGGGGTTCAAGCGTTTTGGAGCAGAAGGCCTTGTCGGTTCTGTTGTCGCCCTTTCAATGACACGGGAGCTGGGGCCGGTGCTCTCAGCCCTGATAGTAACGGGACGGGCGGGCGCTTCAATGGCAGCAGAACTTGGGACCATGCGGGTGACTGAGCAGATCGACGCGCTCGAGACCCTTGCTACAAATCCCGTAAAATATCTGGTCGTGCCGAGGTTTTTGTCTGGTACGATCATGCTTCCTGCGCTTGCTGTGGTTACTGACATCGTAGGCATCATCGGGGGATATTTTGTTACGGTAATGCTGTTAGGCGCGAGTTCAAAGGCTTATCTCAGGGCAACGTGGGACTATCTAAATGTTGACGATATATACAGCGGCCTGATCAAGGCATGTTTTTTCGGCGCTTCGTTTGCGCTCATCTCCTGTTATAAAGGGTTTTACACGAAAGGCGGCGCCGAAGGAGTTGGAAGGGCAACGACCGGTGCGGTTGTCGTTTCATCCATGACGATACTGATATCGGATTATTTTCTTTCGGCATGGCTTTTTAAGTGAGGTGGAATATTCATGAATTTTACCTGGACAAGCCAAGATTCAAAAACATCTTGAACGCGATAGATCTTTTTATATATACGAGAAAAAGAACGTTTTCAGGTGCCGGATGCTATGGTATCGCTCAATATGTTTTTTCACCTCACTTGTCAAAGTTGGCAATTTGAGATAGTGAATGAAATGATCGAACTTATAGATGTACATAAAGCGTTTGCAGGCAAAGCGGTACTGAGGGGAGTCAACCTGAAGGTCGAAAAGGGAGAGAGCGTTGTCGTTATCGGCGGCAGCGGTTCGGGAAAGAGCGTGCTTTTGAAACATATCATCGGGCTCCTGAAGCCGGACCAGGGGACTGTGATGGTCAGTTCGATCGATCTTTCGGAAGTTGATGAGGATGGGCTGAATGAGATAAGGAAAAAATTCGGCATGCTGTTTCAGTCTGCAGCTTTATTTGACTCCATGACCGTCTGGGAAAATGTGGGCTTTGGACTTAAGCGGCATACCCTGCTGACAGAAGAGGAAATAAAGGATACCGCCATACAGAAATTAAGGCTGGTAGGGCTTGTGAATGTTGCGGACCTGATGCCGTCCGAGCTTTCCGGGGGCATGAGGAAAAGAGTAGGCCTTGCACGTGCCATTGCCATGGAACCGGAGATCCTCCTTTATGATGAGCCGACCACCGGACTGGACCCCATTATGGCTGATGCCATCAATGAACTTATTATAAAAATGAGGGAAACGCTGAATGTTACTTCTGTAGCGATCACACACGACATGAAGAGCGCGTATAAGATTGCAGATACGATCGCCATGCTTTATAATGGTGAAATTGTCGCAAAAGGCACCCCTGAGGAGATCAGGAACACATCTGATCCGGTGGTGAGACAGTTCATCGAAGGGAGGGCGGAAGGCCCCATCGTTTTAGAGGGCGTGGAAAGATGAAAGAGATATCCACTGAACTGAAAGTCGGTGTTTTTGCGCTGCTTGTCATTATCGTTCTGACCTATATGACCTTCAAGGTCGGAAGGCTTCCTTTTATATGGGAGAAGGGATACAGGCTTTACGCGGAGTTTGAAGATGTGGTCGGCCTTGACGAAAGGTCGAGGATCAAGATCGCAGGCGTTGACGCGGGGATCGTGGACCAGATAGATATTCACGAAGGCAAGGCCCGGCTCAGTTTTCTTCTGAATCCTGATATCAAGATATACAAGAACGCAAAGGTTGCGTTGAAGATGACCGGTCTTCTCGGAGACCGGTACATTTCCATATCAACAGGCACTCCCGACGAACCTTTGCTGAGATCCGGCGATACCATAACGAATGTGGTCCAGTCCGCTGATGTTGATACTCTCCTGAATGAACTCACCTCAGCCGCTGCTTATGTAAGCGATCTGGCTAAAAATCTCCAGGACGTGTTTGGCGATCCGGAGAAAAAAGCCCTTTCCGGGGCCATTCACAATCTCAGGGCGATGACCGAAAATCTCAGGGATATCTCTGAAGAGAACAGGGTGCCCTTGCGCACAGTCATTGCCCAGCTCGAAAAATTCACTAAAGAGCTGTCCGAAAAAGGCCCGACCCTGGTGGATGATATGAGCAGGGCGGCAAAGAGCTTCGGAGAAAAAGGCCCGAAGATGATGGACGACCTCAGCGTGCTCGCGCAGGACCTGAAGGAAGTGATCGAGGAGAACAGATACTCGCTGAAAGAGAGCATAGATAATATCAAAACAGTTTCAAAGTCAGCGAGCACTATTGCGCAAAAGATTGAAAGCGGAGAGGGGACGATCGGCAAGCTGGTAAAGGACGGCAAGCTGTATGACTCCCTGAGCAAGGTATCTGAACAGGCGGAAAAATCACTTGACGTTGTCGGCAGGCTGAGGACCTTCCTCGACTTTCATACGGAATATAATACCGGCGAAGGTGAATGGAAGGGATATTTCGATCTCACCCTTCAGCCTAAAGAAGATAAGTACTACATACTTGGCGTAATTTCTGACCCGAAGGGTTCTGTCAGGGAAACAGACCGTGTTATCAATGGCGTCAGGACCACAGAAGAGGAGACAGAGAGCAAGGTGGAGTTTAGCGCCCAGTTCGCGAAACGGTTCGATGACCTGGCGCTCAGGATAGGTTTGATGGAGAACACCTTTGGGCTCGGCGCAGATTATTTCTTCCATAATGATAAAGGCAAAGTGAAATTAGACATGTGGGATTTCAGCGCAAAAGAGGCTGAAGCAGACAGGTCTCATGCCCGGGTCGGAGTCGATTACAGGATATTTAAATATATTTTTGTGAGCAGCGGTATCGACAACCTCCTCAATTCCAACCGGAGAGGGATATATGTAGGCGGCGGATTCAGGTTTGAGGATGAGGATTTCAAATATCTGTTCGGTAAGCCGGGCAGCCTGCCACTGCCTTAATAAATTATAATTAAATTAACATGTGTTTAAAATCTCCCCTGTCCCCTCTTTACTAAAGAGGGGTTTATACCTTCCTTTTGGAATAAGAAGTTTTGAATAAGTTATAATAACACCTTCTTTAAGGAAACAAAGAAGAAAAACTGAGGAATCAAGACATGAAAAAAATCTGTACAGCCGCATTGACCATATTTTTATTTCTTTGTTCAAGCCTCCAGGCATCTGAAAATCCAGCATCGGCAAAAGGGAGCGAAACTGCGATTCAGCAGGCCAGGGAAATGATTCTTTCATATTTCAATCCTGCCGAAGGGACGATCTCGGACATCAAGGGCAATATGGTTTCCGTGAAGTTCCCTGAGGGGGCCCAGATCAGGAAAGGCATGAGATTTTCTGTCTTCAGGCAGGGAAAGCCGTTCCACCACCCTGTCACCAATGAACTGATCGGATATGCCGAGGAAATCGCAGGAAGGTTAGAACTCTCAGGAGAAAAAGGAAATGACGGGTTGCATTCGTGCGTGGTAATACGGGGTGAGCTGAAAGCCGGGGATACGGTACGGATAACGGAATCAAGGATAAAGCTCGCATTCTTCCAGGAGAGGAAATCGGATTGGGAATTGTCAGAGGCCTTTTACGGTTCCCTGAAAGGATCAGGGCGTTTTGAGATTTTCGAAGCATATACACCGTCGTACAAACCTGAGGACTTATCGCAGCTTGCACTTAAAATGAATGCCGAGGCGGTCCTCCTGTTTTCGACCCCTTTGAAAAATGAAAAGAGGTTCCTGAGTGTGACATTGTACTGGGCGGAAGATGCTAAACCGTTTGCTGAAAAAGAGGAGTCAGTAGGTCCGGCAGGCACGATCATGCATGCTCCGGAAGAGGAGTTCATAGCCAGGTCTTTGTCTGATACGGAACCGTGGGGCAGTTACCGTCTTGCCTCAGGAGAGTTCTTTGCGATGGGCGATGTTGACGGCAATGGCGTTGCTGAACTCGTTGTGAGCGACGGCAATACGATCAGTATTTACAATTTCAGGGAACAGCTACAGGAGACATGGACCATAAAAGGAACATCCGCAGAAAATCATATATCCATAGATGTTCTTGATCTCAACATGAACGGCAGGGCTGAGATATTTGTCACAGCGTTTTTTAGCGGCGCCGTGACAAAAACGGATGACAGCATATTGAGCAGGAGAAAGCCAGGAGACACGGCCGTAGAGTCTTTTGTGCTGGAGTTTGACCCTGCGGAGGGTTACAGGAAGACCAGGAGCAGCATACCGTACTTCTTCAGGGTGAGCGGCAAGAGGCTGCTTATGCAGAAGTTTGATGAAAACAGGATATTCAGCGGCCCGGTTTACGAAGGGGAATGGGAAAACGGAGATTATGCAGCAAAAAAGCAATTGTCTCTTCCCTCTGATGTCAATATATACGGGTTTACTTTTATTGACTGGCAGCATAAGGGGGAGAGCCAGATCATGACGTTTGATGACGCAGGATACTTAATTCTTTATGACAGCAAGGGGCAGGCGGTATGGAAAAGCAGCCGGTCCTATGGCAAGTTCGCCCTGTCTTTAGAGAGTGAATCTTTCTCGATGGCAAACCCGATAAAAAAGTGGTTTCTCCGGGGCAGGCTTATTACTGCTGTAACAGAGAAGAAAGAAGAGGTAATTGTCTTAAATAAAATACCTGTCGTAGCACAGGTGCCGGGGCTTGGATCAAAAGGATCAGAGGTTTATTCATTATGGTGGGACGGAAGCGACATTGAGGAAAAATTGATCCTCTCTCAGGTGCCAGGGACTATAACCGATTACTGGGTGCATGGAGGAGAACTGTTCCTGCTTGCAAAAGGCAACCTCCTTTCTTTAGTCAAGAACGCTGTTACGGGTGAATTTGCAAAGGGAAGCGCGCTTTATTATTACAGGATGGGAGAGAAATAAAAACAGTTGTCAGCTATCAGTTCTCAGCCTGACAGCTAAAAGCTAATTATTATGAACATCAGGCATGTAGCTCTTATCATGGACGGGAACGGACGCTGGGCCAGGCAGAAAGGGCTTCCCCGCATCGAGGGGCATCGGCAAGGTGTCAAAAAGGTGAATGAGGCGATCGATACAGCTATCGAACTGGGGCTGCAGGCGGTTACATTTTATACGTTCTCGACAGAGAACTGGAAAAGGCCGTCCACAGAAGTGAAGGCCCTAATGAGGCTTCTCGCCACATATTTGAAGAGTGAAATGCAGAGGCTTCATAGCATGAACATTGTATTCAGGGCTGTTGGCGACACAAGGAAACTCCCGCAGAATGTACAGGACCTGCTGCATGATTTTGAGAAACTGACCCGGAACAATACCGGGCTCATACTGGCGAGCGCGCTCAATTATGGCAGCAGGCTTGAGATATTGCATGCCCTTAAACAGATCGTCAGGGACAATGTACCGGCAAAAGACATTGATGAAAAACTGTTTTCTTCGTATCTTTACACTAACGGGATACCTGACCCGGACCTTATTGTCCGCACGAGCGGGGAAATGAGGCTCAGCAATTTTCTCCTCTGGCAGGCAGCATACTCGGAGTTTTATTTTACAGAGACGCTCTGGCCTGACTTCGGCAGGGAGGAATTCATTTCAGCCGTCAGGGAGTTCGAAGGGCGTGAGAGACGTTTTGGCGCGCTTTCCACTCGTGCGACCGGATAGGGCCAATAGTAATTGACATGCAAAAAGAAAGCAAAGTCAGCTCATTGATAAAAAGGCATATCGTCGGCGCCCTGTTCCTGCCGGTCTTTTTTGCTTACCTTTATTATCTTCCTCCTTCACCATATTTTTTTGCCTTGCTGCTTATTGTGGCAGTTATCGCACTGCGCGAGCTGTTCACGATGTATAATGTGCCTGCCGCTGTCTCAGCTTCAGGCATTGTAACAGGCGCTGCGCTTTTATATGCCTTCTGCTATTATCCTGAGTATTACCTGGAAAGTATTTTTGCCGCCTTGTGTCTGCTCCTGCTGATCAGGCTTCTGCTCATAGCTTCGCCTTCAGGATGCATGTCTCACATCGGGCCTGTCGTCACCGGTTATTTTTATGTCGCATTCTTCCTGAGCTTCCAGTGGCTGTTGCGTTTTGGAGATAACGGGCTTGAATACATTTTCATGCTCTATATATCAGTGTGGCTTGCGGACAGCATGGCGTATTATATAGGGAGTTCTGTCGGGCGGCATAAGCTGTATCCTTCAGTCAGTCCCAATAAGACTGTTGAAGGGGCCGTGGGCAGCCTGATCGGAGGCATGGCTGGAGTTTTTATTGTGAAAACTGTTTTCCACCTTTCTGTCATATCAACGTTCTCTGCCGTAATGACCGGCATCATGTTCGGGGTGGCCGCGCTGGCAGGAGATCTTGTCGAATCGATGCTGAAGCGCGACGCAGGGGTCAAGGACTCAGGCGCTTTTATCCCGGGACACGGTGGCATCCTTGACAAGATAGACGGGTTTCTTGTATCAGGGCCGGTGCTTTATTTCATGACGAGGTACTTTTGAAAAAAATATCCATTTTGGGTTCAACAGGGTCGATAGGTAAAAGCACCATCGATGTTATAAAAAACCATCCCGATAAATTCAGGATAGTCGGGCTTGCGGCAAGAAACAATGTGGTTCTTCTTGAGGAGCAGATACGTTTTTTCAAACCTGAAATAGCGGCAGTGTATGATGATGAGGCTGCGGAAACTCTCAGGAGGAAAAAACTCCCGGTAGAAATACTGTCAGGAGAAGACGGCATCATACGTGTAGCAACCCATGCTGAGGCGGACACGGTTGTATCTGCAATAGTTGGATCTGCAGGACTGGTCCCGACGCATGAGGCTATAAAGAGCGGAAAAGACATAGCGCTTGCCACGAAAGAGGCGCTTGTCATGGCAGGCAGCATTATCATGAACGAGGCAGCGAAGAAAAATGTCAGGATCCTGCCGGTGGACAGTGAGCACAGCGCGGTATTTCAGTGCCTTCACGGACGTGACATGAATGAGGTTGACAAGGTCGTCCTCACTGCTTCAGGAGGGCCGTTCCTCGGAAAGGATATCGCTGAACTCGATTCAGTGACACCGGAGGACGCGCTGAAACACCCGACGTGGGACATGGGCAGAAAGATCAGCATTGATTCAGCGACGCTGATGAACAAGGGGCTTGAAGTGATAGAGGCCTGCTGGCTTTTTGATCTCCCGCCTGAAAAGGTCGAGGTTATCCTGCATCCGCAGAGCATTGTTCATTGTATGGTAAAATTTGTCGACGGCAGCATGATCGCGCATATGTCGGTTCCGGACATGAAGGGGCCTATAAGTTACGCTTTGTCGTATCCTGAGAGATTCGGCGGAGTGATCCCCAAGGTGGATCTCGCTGAGGTAAGAGACCTGACATTTTTCAGACCTGATGAAAAAAAATATCCCGCATTGCAGCTCACCTATGCTGCGCTCCGGGCCGGCGGCACCATGCCGTGCGTGATGAACGCGGCGAATGAGATAGCGGTAGAAGCTTTCCTTGAAAGTAAGATAGCTTTTACCTCGATAACGCGTGTTGTATCGATGACCATGACTGCACATAAAGTTCAGAAAACTGATAGTATAGATACCGTCATTTCGTCCTCAGGCTGGGCGAAGGAAACGGCAAAAGATATAGTTGAGAATTCGGAATTAAGAATTCAGAATTAAAAAATAAGTATGGGCGAGGCGGTGCCTCGTCCATTTAGGAGTTTAAGACATGACATTTTTATGGGCAGTAATTTTTTTTGGCATATTGATATTTTTTCATGAATTAGGTCATTTCATACTTTCGAAGCTCGTCGGGGTAAAAGTGCTGAAGTTCTCTCTCGGATTTGGCCCGAAGGTGCTGGGGAAAAAGATCGGTGAGACCGAATACCTCATTTCGGCAATACCTCTTGGAGGATATGTAAAGCCGCTTGGAGAGGAGCCGGGCGAGGAACTGAGCGAAGAAGACAAGCCGAGGGCGTTTCAGTTCCAGCCTGTGTGGAAAAGGGCGCTGATCGTGCTGGCAGGGCCTGTGTTCAATATCCTGCTGGCGTATATTATTTTCCTGTTTTTTCTGGGGATGAATCTTCCGGTTGCAATACCGTCGCTTGATAGCATGACGCCGACAATAGAGAATGTGCTGGATGGTTCTCCGGCCATGAAAGCAGGACTGGTAAAAGATGATGCCATTACCGAGATCAACGGGAAGGCGATCTCTGACTGGAATGAGATGGCCGAGATCTTCTCAAAGAATCCCGGGAATGAACTGAGCCTGAAGGTCAAAAGAGGTGAAGAGGTCATAAGTGTCCTTATAACTCCTGAACCGGCTGAGGCCCAGGATGAAACTGGCAAACAGATCGTTGTTGGAAGAATAGGCATTTCCAAGAAATTAGATGCAACAGTGATACAGAGTTCAGGCATTTTTAGCGCTCCTGTCAAAGCTCTTCAGGCAGTATACGGGTGGTGCGCGCTTACAGTGGAGGTTGTGGTGAAATTGTTTTCAGGCTCTGTGTCCGCAAAACAGGTCGGCGGGCCCATATTGATTGTGGATGCTGCTGCAAAGGCTGCATCGGTGGGGGCATTCACCTATTTTAATTTCATCGCGATAATCAGCATCAACCTCGCGGTACTTAATCTGCTTCCTGTGCCTGTGCTTGATGGAGGGCACCTCACGTTCTTTATGATAGAAGCAGTGAGAGGCCGGCCGTTGAGTGATAAAATAATAACTGCTGCAAACAGGGTCGGCATGGCTCTTTTATTCCTGTTGATAGCCCTTGTTTTTTACAACGACATCATGAGAATTGTTGTCCCATGGATACAGAGAAGCGTGTCGCAGTAAAAGATCATGAAGAAACCTCCAGTCATAAAGAGACAGGTATCATCCGGAGGGGTCATATTCCGCGCACCAGATAACGCAGCCGAAGTAGCGCTCGTTTCCGTGAGAGGCAGAAAGGCATGGTGCCTTCCAAAGGGATTAATTGACAGGAACGAGGATGCGCCATCTGCCGCATTGAGGGAAGTAAGGGAAGAGTCCGGACTTCACGGTGAAATTGTCGGCAAGATAGGGCACATATCCTACTGGTATTTTGCTGATGAAGAAAGGGTGAAGGTGCACAAGACAGTGCATTTCTTCCTTCTGAAATATACGAAAGGCAGCAACGCTGACCACGACCATGAAGTGGATGAGTCGAGATGGTTTCCCATAGATGAGGCGATCGCGACCCTGTCCTATAAAAGTGAAAAGAACATAATGCAGAAGGCAAAGGAAATGATAGAGGGGTTAAAGAAGTAGCCGATGGAAGGCACATAGGCACAAAGAGGCAAAGGCACAAAGGCAAGGCTGACGAAGATTTCTGAATTTAGCCATCATAAGCTGTCAGCTATCAGCGGTAAGCTCAATACTGCTTCTGATTGCTGAAACCTGATTATTATAGCATATAAATAGAGGCCAAAGGAGACGTTAGTATGAACATCGCGCAGAAACTGATTTCATCACACCTTGTATCAGGCAGTATGAAGCCCGGGGAGGAGATAGCGATCTCCATTGACCAGACCCTGACACAGGATGCGACAGGGACCATGGCGTATCTTGAGTTTGAGGCAATGGGCATACCGAAAGTGCGGACAAAGCTCTCGGTGAGCTATGTGGACCACAACACTCTGCAGACCGGATTTGAGAATGCGGACGACCACAGGTTTCTCCAGACTATCGCTGCAAAATACGGGATATATTTTTCCAAACCAGGCAATGGCATCTGCCACCAGGTTCATCTTGAGAGGTTTGCAAAGCCAGGGCAGACCCTGCTCGGCTCTGACAGCCACACTCCTAATGCAGGCGCTGTCGGTATGCTTGCGATCGGAGCAGGGGGGCTGAACGTTGCTCTCGCGATGGCAGGCGAACCTTTTTATCTTATCATGCCGAAAGTTGTCCGGGTGGAATTGAAAGGCAAACTGAAAAATGGAGTTGCTGCCAAGGACATCATCCTTGAAGTCCTCAGGAGATTAACTGTAAAAGGCGGTGTCGGGAAGGTCATTGAATATACCGGCGCCGGGGTAAAGACTCTCACTGTGCCTGAAAGGGCCACGATAACGAACATGGGGGCGGAGCTTGGGGCAACATCTTCCGTGTTCCCCTCAGATGAGCAGACCAAGGCCTTTCTCAAGGCGCAGAAACGCGGGGCGGACTGGACCGAGCTGCTCCCTGATGCTGACGCAGCATATGATGAAGAGCTCATCATTGACCTTGATAAACTCGTACCTATGACCGCACTGCCTTCAAGTCCGGACAATGTAAAACGCGTAAAAGATGTTAACGGCACACCAATAAAGCAGGTGTGCATCGGGAGCTGCGTTAATTCTTCTTACGCTGACCTTATGCTTGCTGCAAAGATACTTAAAAAGCGCAAGGTCCATCCTGATGTGAGCCTTACAATCAGTCCAGGCTCACGGCAGGCGCTTCAGATGATCACTGAAAATGGGGCGTTATCAGACATTATCTCAGCAGGCGCACGAGTGCTGGAATCATCGTGCGGCCCGTGCATCGGCATGGGACAGGCGCCGCCGACTGGCGCAGTCTCCCTCAGGACCTTCAACAGGAATTTCCCCGGAAGAAGCGGTACAGCCAATGACCAGGTGTATCTGTGCAGCCCGTTGACAGCAGCGGTGTCGGCGATTACAGGCAAGATAACTGACCCGCGTGATGTCATAAAAAAACCTCTCAGGTTTAAGCTCCCCGAAAAATTTACCATAGACGATTCGCTGATCATTCCTCCGTTAAAGAAGCCAGATAAGGTAGTTGTCGAGAGAGGGCCTAACATAAAACCATTGCCTGTCAGGGGCGCTCTTGAGGACTCACTGAAGGCAAAGGTGGTGCTGAAAGTTGGAGATAATATCACTACTGACGACATCATGCCTGCAGGCGCAAAGATACTTCCCCTCAGATCCAACATTCCTGCGATATCCGAGCATGTGTTCTCCAAGGTTGATCCTGCATTTCCATCAAGGGCGAAAACTTCGGGTAGTGGAGTGGTGATGGGCGGGAATAACTACGGCCAGGGTTCAAGCAGGGAGCACGCGGCCCTTGCGCCGATGTACCTTGGGATAAAAGCGATATTGGCGAAGTCCTTTGCCCGGATACATAAGGACAACCTGATCAACTTCGGCATCCTGCCCCTGACTGTTCCGCCGGATGTTTATGACTCGCTTGAACAGGATGCGGAACTGGAATTCCCTTCACTTGCCAAAGACGTCAGGGAATCGTCAGAGGTTACATTCATTGACGCAAGGACACGCAAGACTTACAAGGCGGAACACGGCCTGTCGGAAAGACAGAGACAGATAATTCTGGTTGGCGGGATGCTGAATGTGGTGAAGGGAAAGAAGGGTTAAAAATAAACCTTTCCTTGACACGCTCATTTGGATAGCAGTATACTTTACTTACCCTAGGGGAGGCATCAGCCTGAGAGTTTCAGGGCAGAGCACAGAACCCAGAGTCAGACAACAGATGAAAATAAAAAATCTGTAGTCTGTGTTCTGAAATCTTAGTTCTGCTTTGAATGACCCTCTGAACCTGAACTGGATAATACCAGCGAAGGAAACGGGAAAAGCAGAACGTTAGTTAGCCGTATTTCCTGGAAGATGCTTCACAGGGAATACGGTTTTTTTGTTTGGGAAGAGCAGTGAGAAATTATGTTGAGACGGACAGGACTCAATATTTTCAGCTCAAATATTGAGCCCGGTCCGCCTTTAGGTGAATTGTATGATACAAAAAAATTGTGACTCGCCCCGCGTTAAAGACATTCTTGCCAAATCACTTGACCTGCAGGTATTGAACCTCGCAGAGGTTTCTGCCTTACTCTCTTTGGAGGACAGGGACCTTTGGGCCGAGGTCTTTGATGCTGCGCGCAGGGTAAAGGAAAAAGTTTATGGCAAAAGGATCGTTCTCTTTGCACCCCTGTATCTTTCCAATGAGTGCACTAACGACTGCCTTTATTGCGGTTTCAGGAGCGGCAACAGGGACGCAAGGAGAAAAACATTGACGGTGCATGAAGCAGTAGAAGAGGCAAACCTCCTGTCAAACAGAGGGTATAAGAGACTGCTCCTCGTGGCAAGTGAGCACCCCCAATTAGCCGGTATATCTTATATAGAACAGGTTGTTCATGCGATTTACAAAGAAACAGACATCCGTATCTTGCACGCAAACACAGCGCCGATGAGCGTTGATGATTTCAGGAGACTGAAGGAATGCAGAATCGGAGTATATCAGTGTTTTCAGGAGACGTACCACATCCCCACGTACCGCTCTATGCATTCGAAAGGTACCAAGGCTGATTACGCTTGGAGGCTTAACGTCATGGACCGGGCGGTCGAAGCGGGGTTTGAGGATGTGGGTATGGGCGTGCTTCTCGGTCTTTATGACTGGCGGTGGGAGGCTGGCGCCTTGATCGCGCACAGCAGGCGGCTGATGAGCAAATATGGATTTGGGCCGCATACACTCTCAGTGCCGAGACTACAGCCGGCACAGGGTTCAGAGATGAAGGATGTTCATTACAGGGTTTCAGATGAGGACCTGAAGAAGATAGTTGCCATATACAGGCTGGCCCTTCCTTATGTCGGAGTCGTGGTTTCCACGCGCGAGCCGGCAGGGCTGAGGGACGAGCTGCTTGTAACCGGCGCGTCACAGATATCGGCAGGGTCCAAGACAAGCCCGTCAGGATACATGAAGGATGGCGATACGGAGCAGTTTGAAATAGGCGACACAAGGAGCCTGGAAGAGGTTATAAACAGGATCGTGAGCCTGGGTCTTGTGCCGAGTCTTTGCACGGCCTGTTACAGAGAAGGCAGGAGTGGGGAGAGTTTCAGACACCTCGCTGAACAGGAGACCATGAAGGCCTTCTGTCAGGAAAATGCGATCCTGAGCCTGAAGGAATATATGGAGGACTGCGCTTCAGGGGAAGCGAAGGATATGCTAAAGAAGCTGCTGAACGAAGAGATTGAAAAAAGTGCAAATGGCCTGACGGAAAAGTTTAAGTTGATAGAGAAGGGGAAAAGGGATGTACACATTTAGCTGATAACTGTCAGCTATCAGCTTATAGCTTAAAAGATGAAACTCAAACTAAACGGAACAGATTCAGAGATTACGGACGGCATCACGGTTACCGGTCTGCTTGAAACATTGAAGATAGAACCAGGTCGCGTTGCGGTCGAGGTGAACCTGCACATCGTAAAAAAATGCGATTACGATGCTCACACACTGAAAGACGGTGACTCGGTCGAGATAGTGAATTTTGTAGGAGGAGGTTAACTTGTTAAACGACAAACTGATAATCAGAGGTATCGAATTCAGATCCCGTCTCTGGGTAGGGACTGGAAAGTATAAAGACTTTGAAGAGACGGCGAAGGCTATCGAAGTGTCCGGGGCAGATGTTGTGACAGTTGCGGTGAGGAGGACGAACATATTCGACAAGAAGTCAGAAAATCTTCTTGATTATATCGATCCTGAAAAATACAAGATACTGCCAAATACGGCAGGGTGCTATACGATGGAAGATGCATTGCGCTACGCGAGGCTTGCGAGAGAAACCGGGGTGTCTGATCTTATCAAACTTGAGGTGATCGGAGATGAAAAGACCCTTTTCCCGGATGCATGCGCCACGCTGAAAGCAACAGAGATATTGGCCAAGGAGGGTTTCATTGTCCTTCCATACATTAATGATGATCCGGTCATGGCATTGAGACTGGTTGATGCAGGGGCTGCGGCTGTCATGCCTCTTGCAGCGCCGATCGGTTCAGGGCTTGGCATACGCAATCCCTATAACATCAAAATAATACTTGAACAGGCAAAAGTACCCATTGTTGTTGACGCAGGGGTCGGCACTGCTTCTGACGTGGCAGTTGCGATGGAGCTTGGATGTGACGCAGTTCTTCTGAACACTGCGATTGCTGGTGCGAAGGACCCCATATCAATGGCTGAGGCCATGAAGCATGCTGTTATTGCCGGGCGTCTTGCGTACAGGGCAGGGAGAATTCAAAGGAAGCTATATGCAACTGCAAGCAGCCCGATCGAGGGAATGCTGTGAAAAAAGTCAGAAATCAGGAGTCAAAAGTCAAAGGTGAGAAAACAAACCATAACCTGTGGACTTTAGACTTTAGATTTTATTTAATTACAGACAGGAAGCTGATTACTGATCGCTGTTCGCTGATAGCTGCTGTTAAGGATGCTTTAAAAGGCGGCGTAAAAGCGATTCAACTGAGAGAAAAAGACCTTGACACGAGGGAACTTTTAAAACTGGCGTATAAAATGAGAGAGCTGACAGCTAAACATGATGCAAGGCTTTTTATCAATGACCGTTTTGATGTTGCGCTCGCAGTTGGCGCAGACGGGGTTCATCTCACGCAGAACAGTATCCCTGCGGATGCTGTGCGAAAAACTGTCAGAAGAAAGCTTCTCATGGGCGTTTCAACGCACTCATTGAAAGAAGCAAAGGAAGCCGAAAAAGCAGGCGCTGACTTTATAACATCTGGGCCGGTCTACAGGACACCTTCCAAGCTGAAATACGGGAGGCCCCTGGGAATTGATGCATTGAGAAATATTTGCAGCAAAGTGAATATCCCTGTCTTTGCTATCGGCGGGATCAAGAGCCGCAGAATAAACGAAGTGAGGCAGGCAGGGGCATATGGAGTTGCGATGATATCGGAGATATTTGGGGCGGAAGATATAAGCAAAAAATCCGGAGAGATTATAAATAAATTGTAGTAGGGGTTTGATTAATCAAACCCCTACTTTATTCCGCATCTGGTGCGGAATGACAAAGAGGAGTTTACCATGATCAAAACATTACAGCATACAAGAATCGAGCTTGCACGGAAGGGTATTATCACTGATGAGGTGAAACAGGTTGCGCATGATGAGGGACTTGCGCCTGAAAGGCTTTCAGAGGACATTGCATCAGGCGTCAGTGTTATCTCAAGGAACGCCTTTCATGACATAAAACCTCTTGGCATCGGCAGAGGGATGAAGACAAAGATAAACGCGAATATCGGGACTTCAAAGGATAAGATATCCCTTGAGGACGAGATGGAGAAGCTTGACGTGCTGGTGAAGTACGGCGCTGATGCTGTTATGGATCTTTCTACGGGCGGTCCCATACAGGACATCAGGAAACTTCTCCTCAGGAAATCATCTGTCTCGGTGGGGACAGTTCCCATTTACGAGGCCGTTGCAAGGGCTGCTGAGGGAAAAGGCTCAATCGCAAAGATGAGCGCTGACGATCTCTTTTCCGTAATTGAAGAGCATGCGGAGCAGGGGGTCGATTTCGTGACGGTTCACTGCGGACTGACAAGGAAGACGATCGAGACGCTGAGGGAAGACGGCAGGGTCCTTGATATAGTGAGCCGCGGCGGCGCGTTCCTCGTCGAATGGATGATCTATAATGACAGGGAGAACCCTCTTTACGAAAAGTACGACAGGCTTCTTGAGATATCGAAAAAATATGATCTAACACTGAGCCTCGGAGACGGAGCGCGTCCTGGATGTCTTGCAGACGCAACCGACAGGACACAGATCGATGAGCTTCTGACACTTGGCAGGTTAAGAGATCTGGCGGTTGAAGCAGGCGTGCAGGTTATTATCGAAGGACCGGGGCATGTGCCGCTGAATCAGGTTGAACTGAACATCAGGATGCAGAAAGAGATTTGCAAGGGGGCGCCGTTTTATGTGCTCGGCCCTCTCGTGACTGATATCGCGATGGGATATGACCATATCGCTGCAGCGATCGGCGGGGCCATTGCAGGCGCTGCCGGAGCGGATTTCCTTTGCTATGTGACGCCGTCCGAGCACATCAGGCTGCCTAATATTGAAGATGTGAAAGAAGGCGTTATCGCATCAAAGATCGCAGCGCATGCGGCGGACATCGCAAAGGGGGTTAAAGGGGCGATTGATCTGGACATCGAGATGGCTAAGAGGAGAAAGGCGCTCGACTGGAACGGCCAGATAGCGCTTTCACTTAATCCAGATAAAGTCAGGCAATGGCGTGCTGAAGTGCCTCCGACCGAATCTCACGTCTGCAGCATGTGCGGAGAGTTTTGCGCGATCAAAACAGTTGAAGAAGCGCTGAGGAAGAGGTGATATCATGGAAGAATTTTATACAGGACGGGTTGTGTATCACAAGATTTTTAAAACGGGCAAGGTAGTGCGCGTTGAGGGGGAGCGTCTTATTGTAAACTTTATCACTGCGGGCGTGAAATATTTTAACGAAGCGGAAGCGGAAACCGAGTTGTCAGACCCGCCGCCTCAGCAGGAGCAGGAAATACAGGAGACAAACATGGATTATAATATGGTCAAGGAAACGATCCGGGAGATTCTCTTTGATGAAGGACTGATCGGCATGGTTCCCATTGCCGATAAATGGAACGGCGGGGAGCTGATCTTAAAACCGGGCAAGGCTGATCTGCAGGAAAAAAGCATCCCTATTGAGACATTTTTTCACAAGATAGTCATGGTGAGGAACCAGCTTCGGGTGCTTGAGCAGAATATTAACGCCTCCGAAAAACTTACGGATAGCGAGAAGGTAAATCTCCAGCAGTATATCACGCGCTGTTATGGTTCGCTCACGACGTTCAATGTGCTTTTCGGGGACAAGAAAGACATCTTTGTAGGCGCGAAGAAGGAATAACCTGCCCAACCCATTTATAAATTTTATTTGGACAAGCCATGGTTCAAATACATTTTGAACGTGATTGATTTTTGAATTTTACAAGTCTGCATATTCAACAGAATTTTTTTAGGCAATATATGCTAAGGAATCACTCAAGAAGTATTCTTACCATACTGGTCCAAATTTTCGATACTGAGGGTTAGCCTGCTGGCTGTAATGCATTTCCGTCGAGCTCCATTGACGTGATCTCCCACCCGCTGAATATAACTCTAAAATCGTGCGATTCGTGGATCTTGGTATCTTCTGGTATTTTGAATACTTTGCGGGAGAGTGCCGGAGTGTTTGGAGCCTTGCCAAGGAGTACGGTCACTTCTTCCTCACCTGAATTGATGGTTACGATCATCTTAAATTCAGGTTCGTTTATAATGGTGCTTATGATCGGGTTTATCTTTGCCAGCGCCTTCTTTTCAATAGCTGTCGTGAAGGTGCCGGTCCCGAGGTCATTTTCGTCGTGGATAATAATTTCTGAATATTCTATGCCGGGGAGCGGTTTGTCCTCGCGGCTTTTTATTTCTGCCATAACATCCTCCTGATCAATGGATTAAAGTTGGAACAAGTATGTGAGTAAATGCACGCTTTATGAAGTAAAGCAATTTAAACAGAAACATCACCATCCCTACATTGAGGCGAAGCCTCTGAACATATTGGGCAATACCTTAGCATCTGTAACAAAAAATATTCTGGTTGCATGTGTATTGTTTAAAGTATTTAAAAATCCATTGCGTTCAAGATGTTCTCGAACCATGGCTTGCTCTAAAATAGATGGTTAACAAAGTCTGAATTTTACCATAAGCCCTTTTTTTTTACTTCGGTATCCAGAGCTTGCCTTTGTCTATAATATGTTCTACGGTCCATCCCCTTCCATGCAGTGCGCGCGCTATGAATCTCCTGTGACATTTCCAAGGGAACCGTTCCGCGCATATGACCGTAGATGTCTTTGATGAGGCAATCGTTTCCAGCAGGCCGATTCCCTGTTCGAATTCCGGGGTATGCGTGTATTGTTCATATCCTTCCTTCCTGAAGCCGCCGAGTTCCCTGCCGAGGAAGTGATATTCAATGAATTCTTTTTTGAGGAGGGATTCAAGGTTTTTTTTTCTGAAATGGTCAAACTTGCTGACCGGATAGCTTCTCACGTCTATGACAGCTTCAATGGTGCAGGAGCCGAGTATCTCAATGAAGTCTTCAAATGTGCGTAACCCCGTACCCAGTGTATATATCTTTTTCATGGCTGTAATTCGGTGCTCAAGTCAATGATATCATATGAAATCATTATATTTTTTAATAATATTCCCATAAATTGACAAAGAGTTTTTAAGAGGGATATAATTAATGCCTGTAAATCATTTTTTGAGGAGGATAATACACATGTCAGATGCTGTAAAAAGTTTAACGGCTGACTCTTTTGACCAGACGGTAAAGTCGCAGAACCTTGTGCTGGTTGATTTCTGGGCCACATGGTGCGGCCCTTGCAAAATAATTGGCCCTGTTATAGAGGAGCTTGCGAAAGAATATACAGGCAAGGTCACATTTGCAAAGGTAAATACGGATGAGAACCCTGATCTTGCGAGCCGTCATAATATCAGAGGCATTCCTACCCTCATATTCTTTAAGGACGGTAAAGTTCTGGACCAGGTCGTTGGCGCGGTGCCGAAGGCCCAGCTTAAATCCAAGATTGAAACATTGATGTAACACACAATGACCTATGATGTGATTATTATCGGAGGAGGCCCTGCTGGCCTTACAGCAGGGCTTTATACTTCAAGGGGACGGCTGAAAAGCCTGCTGATAGAAAAAGGGTTGACCGGAGGGCTCGTTACAACTACTGAGTGGATCGAGAATTATCCAGGGTTTGAAGAAGGCATCCTCGGCGCTGAGCTTGCCCAGAAAATGGAAAAGCAGGCTGTGAAGTTCGGGCTCGAGATAGTTCAGGGCAGTGTTGCTGACATCTCACTTGCAGGGAAGTTAAAAAGTGTAATCCTTGAAGACGGCACGCGCTATGAAACAAAAAGCATCATCTTTGCCACTGGCGCACACCCCCGCCTCCTGAAAATAGAGGGAGAAGACAGGTTCCGCGGGAGAGGTGTTTCGTATTGCGCCACCTGCGACGGCGCCTTTTATAGAGACAAGAAGATAGTTGTAGTTGGCGGAGGGGATTCTGCTGTGCAGGAATCGCTCTTTCTTACCAGGTTTGCGGCAATGGTCTTTGTCGTTCACAGAAGGGACCAGCTCAGGGCAGAGAAAATACTGCAGGAGAGGGCCGTTTCCAATCCGAAAATAAAATTTGTCTGGGACTCGGTTGTTGAAAGAATATCCGGCAATGACGTGGTAAATGCTGTACACATTAAAAACGTTAAAACCGGAGAGAAATCTGTACTTGAGGTGGACGGTATTTTTGTCTTTATCGGATATAATCCTAACACCGAATTTCTCAAGGGATTGGTAGAACTAAATGGAGACAACTACATCGTGACTGATGACAGGATGTCGACTACAGCATCGGGGATATTTGCTGCCGGGGACGTGAGGAGTAAGCCGTATAAGCAGATATCTACTGCAGTGGGTGACGGTGCGGCTGCTGCAATATCTGCGGAAAAGTACGTTGAGGAGAATTTTTAGCCGTGTTTGAATCATTATCAGATAAACTGGAAGGCATATTCAAAAAGCTGAAAGGCCGCGGACTGCTTAAGGAGGAGGATGTCTCTGCAGCGATGAAGGAGATCCGGATGGCGCTCCTGGAGGCGGATGTCAACTTCAAGGTGGTAAAGGACTTTACTGATAAGGTAAAGGAGAGGGCAATAGGCAAAGAGGTGATTGAAAGTATCACCCCCGGACAGCAGGTGGTCAAGATCGTTCATGATGAATTATGCGCCCTTATGGGCGGTGGATTACGCAAGATCAACCTCTCACCCAATCCCCCCACAATAATCATGCTCGTGGGCCTTCACGGTTCAGGTAAGACAACAACTTCAGCGAAACTCGCGAACAATTTCAAAAAAGAAGGGAAAAGGCCTCTGCTCGTTGCCCTTGATACGGGGCGGCCCGCTGCGATCGACCAGCTTAAATCGCTTGGTACGCAGATAGATGTCCCTGTCCATGCAACGAAGCCTGGAGACAATCCGGTGCGTATCTTTCCTGAGGCGCTCCATAAGGCAAATCTGGAGGGGAGGGATGTAGTAATACTTGATACCGCAGGCCGGCTTCATATAGATGAGCAGTTGATGGGCGAACTTGAAGAGCTTAAAAAAGTGGCGAAGCCCAAGGAGATCCTGCTTGTTGCAGACGCCATGACAGGGCAGGATGCCGTAAACATATCGAAATCCTTCAATGACAGGCTGGATATCGACGGAGTGATCCTCACAAAGATGGACGGTGATGCCCGTGGGGGAGCTGCTCTGTCCATAGCTTCAGTAACAGGAAAACCCATAAAATTAATCGGAGTAGGCGAGAAGATCGACTTCCTCGAACCTTTTCACCCTGAGAGAATGGCTTCAAGAATTCTTGGGATGGGAGATGTGGTATCCCTTGTTGAGAAGGCCCAGGAAGCGGTTGATATGGATGATGCTCTTAAACTTGAGGAGAAACTCAGGAAGAACAGCTTTACGTTTGAAGACCTGAAGCTCCAGATCAAACAGATAAAGAAAATGGGCCCTCTCGAGAACATTCTTGGTATGATCCCTGGTCTCGGCAAACAGATAAAAGGGATAAATATAGATGACAGAGCCTTTGGAAAAGTTGAGGCGATTATCAACTCAATGACAGTACAGGAAAGAAAGAATTATGTTATACTCAACGGCAGCCGGAAAAAGCGGATTGCCGACGGTAGCGGTACGACTGTTGCCGATGTGAACAGGCTCCTGAAGCAGTACATGGAAATGAAGAAAATGCTGAAGAGGTTCAAAGGCGGCAGGGGGCTCAGATTGCCTCAAATGAAATTTTGAATATAACCGGTTGAATCTTGTAATATATATCCTGAATTTAGTATCCTTTATCGGAAAAATTATTTGACACGGAGGAATTAATTTGGTAAAGATAAGACTGACAAGAAAAGGCGCAAAGAAGAAGCCTTTTTACAGGGTGATCGTGACTGAATCAAGGGTGCGAAGGGATGGTCCGTTCCTTGAGATTATTGGGACTTATGATCCGATGAAAACCCCCTCAGAGGTTAAGATAGATACGGAGAGGGCCAAATACTGGCTGAGTTGTGGAGCACAACCTACATCCGTTGTGAAGAAACTTTTGAAAATCTCGGGCATATAATAATACTGCTCCGAGGCATGGAGGTGGATATGAAGGCACTCATTGAACTGATGGCGAAATCCCTTGTAGACAAGCCTGAGGAAGTTGGAGTAGCAGAGGTAGAAGGTGAGAGGACCACTGTATATGAACTCCGTGTAGCTACATCAGACCTCGGTAAGGTCATTGGTAAGCAGGGGAAGACAGCGCGTGCCATGAGGACCATACTAAGTGCTTCCGGTACGAAACTCGGCAAACGATGTGTTCTGGAAATACTGGAATAATACAATAACATAAACCACAGAGGTCACAGAGAACTGTCAGTCAATTCTCTGTTTAACATACAACCCTCTGTGTGTTCTGTGGTTTTCTTGAATGAAATGTGATGTCCTGACGCTCTTTCCTGATATTTTGACTGCCTATCTGAAGGAAAGCATTCTCAAAAGGGCGCAAGAAAATAAACTTCTTGAAGTTAAACTGCTAAATATCAGGGATTTTGCATCCGGCACCCACAGGACAGTAGATGATGCTCCTTATGGCGGGGGTGCGGGGATGGTGTTCAAGCCTGAGCCGCTGTTCAAAGCGATAGATTTTCTGAAAGAGGACAAGGAGCCCCGGAAAATAGTCCTCCTGAGCCCCCAGGGAAGGCCGTTTGATCAGGCTATGGCTGAGGAGTTCTCACACGAGACTCAAAGATTTATATTCATCTGCGGCCGGTACGAAGGGATTGACGAGCGCATCAGGTCTATCGTTGATGAGGAAGTATCAATTGGAGATTACGTAATTACAGGCGGGGAACTGGCAGCGCTCATTATTATAGATGCGGTGACAAGACTTGTTCCAGGTGCGCTTGGGGATGAGAGATCAGCAGAGGATGAATCGTTTTCATGGGGTTTGCTGGATTATCCGCATTATACGAGGCCGAGGGAGTTCAGGGGGATGCAAGTCCCTGAAGTGCTTCTTTCCGGCAACCACAGGGACATAAAGTTTTGGCGGAGGAAAGAAGCCCTGATGAAGACATTGAATATTAGGCCTGATCTTATAGAAAAGGTCTCGCTGACTGATGAAGACAAGAAAATACTGAACGAGATAAAGGAGGAAAAGCAATGAATGCAATAAAGGTAGTTGAGGAGGGATACAAGAAGGAAATCCCTGGTTTCAGGATCGGAGATACGGTAAGTGTGAACATGAAAGTCAAAGAGGGAGAGAAGGAAAGGGTGCAGACATTTACCGGGGTTGTCATCGGGAGGAAAGGAAGCGGAACCCGCGAGACGTTCATGGTACGGAAGATCTCTTACGGCATAGGGGTGGAAAAAATCTTCCCGCTCCATTCTCCACTGATCGAGAATATCAAAGTTGTCAAAGAGGGCCGCGTAAGAAGGGCGAAACTCTATTATCTCAGAGGAAAGAAAGGCAAGGCCGCTACCAAGGTCAAGGAAAAGGCATTCAGCGGGTCCAACTGAGAAATAAAAAAATAATGGTTCTTAACATTTTTTATGTCCTCCGGCAAGTTATCCAGAAAGACGGATGTTCCAGCCGTTTTCAGTTACGACCAGGAAATCAGACAGCAGTATCCTTTAATTGCAGGCATTGATGAAGCAGGCAGGGGCCCGCTTGCAGGGCCGGTGGTGGCTGCTTCAGTAATACTCCCTCCCGGTCTCATTATTGAAGGGCTAAGGGATTCAAAAAAAATTCCTTCCGAAGATAACAGAAAGAAACTTTTCTGGAAGATCGTCAGCAATGCTGTATCTATTGGAGTCGGCATCATCGATTCTGAGGTCATTGACCGTATCAATATACTTGAATCAACAAGGCTTGCCATGAGATCCAGCATAGATGACCTGAAAATAAAACCGGATATTTTATTGATAGATGCAGTGAAGCTGTCCGGTATGGCTTTTGAACAACGGTCGATCATAAGAGGGGAGTCAGTAAGCGCCTCAATCGCTGCGGCGTCAATTATTGCAAAAGTGGTAAGAGATGATATCATGCTCGATTACCATGAGAAATATCCGGCATATAATTTTCGAAGTCATAAGGGATATTCTACGATGGAGCACATGAAGTGTATCAGC
The DNA here is from genome assembly GCA_003599425.1 of Nitrospiraceae bacterium. Taxonomy (GTDB): domain Bacteria; phylum Nitrospirota; class Thermodesulfovibrionia; order UBA6902; family UBA6902; genus SURF-23. The sequence continues at coordinate 73,829 of QZKC01000063.1, forward strand.
GAGATCGGCCCCTGCCCCATTCACCGGAAGAGCTTTAAAAAAGTGATTGATGTGAACTTGCCTTTTGAGGGATAAGAACAGATGTCCTTCATGAATTAAGGACATCTGTTCTTATCATATTCTGAAGGATATTGTATGATTATCCCCTTATCTTTTTCCCCCTGAACCTCTTCGCAGCCAGTACAGTGCCTCCTGCTAAAAAAAGTATGGAACTGACCGGCTCTGGCGCCACGGGAGGGGTTACATCACCGTCGCGTACTGCCCATGCATAGCGTACATCTGTTTTGTCACTGACTCCCTGAGTTCCGTATTTAAAGTTAAACCGCCAGGCCTGAGAAGAATTGTCAATATTTTCATTTGCCGCCCAGTATATGGAAGGTTTCACGTTCAGGAACATTTGGGATGAGCCTGAAGTGATCCCATTGCTGTAATAAAGATGTCCCATTTCACTTCCTGCACAATCGTTGCCTGAGCAATTATCAGATGCCGGGAGTCTCCAGTCATCAAAATTCTGATAAACCAGATTTGCGGCCCAGGTGTTCGCTGCTTCCCATGTCATGGTGATCAAGGAATAGTTTGCATCCTGCAGCCAGGTGATATTCAGGTCATCATCATAAATGAGCCCATTGCCTCTGTCTATGAGATTTGCATGAGCCGAAGGAGTTAGTGTACATAGTGCTAATGTTAATACAACGAAGAGAGTTAGTTTGTTCATACAGTTCCCTGCCTTTCTGTTATGATACATTGTAAGTTGATTAAGTGAGTTGAGCCCTTTGTGTGATTCAGATTTATAGTTTGATCACATATCCCCTCCTTTCACTTACGATAAATAGTGAATGACATGTCACTGGGACATAAGAAGAGCATTTTACGAGAGTCAATAAAGATTTTTTGCAGCAAGCTGTTTTAGCGTGTATCGCTTCAAATGCAGAATAAAGAATTATGCTTGCTTGCGAAGTACTATATAGCCCATTTAAAAATGTCCCCTAAAAATTGTTCTGAAAGAATGCAACTGCCATGCCATGTCTGGCAAAATTATATAACATCAGAAAATAAATAACAATTTATGTGTTCGTTCAATTCTTCATGTGAAAAAATTGCACGTAAAAATGTTTATCAGAAAAAAAATTATTTTTGCCCCCGTGAATTAGGGGGATCGTTTTATGAAGAATAATGTATTGAATAACTTAAATAAAATATAGCTGCCCAATATCCATTTTATGAAAAAGACTATTACAGGGCTGTTCCTGAATTTGTTTAATGACACAGTGCGAGAGGGTGTGCAACTTTTGCCATGTCACATTATTATGTTATGATAGAAAGTCAGCAGCAGGGAAAAATGAAGTGTTTTGCAGTATTCCCCTGTGTTTTTTAAAAACATTATTGCATTGCAAATTTATTTAATGAGAGAGTTTCGTTATGTCTTTTACTGTTAACATTGTTTCAGATGCAAAAGAACTAACAGAGATTTTCAGATTAAGATACAAAGTGCATTGTCTTGAATGGGGTTTTGAAAAACCGGAGAACTATCCGGATGGACTTTTAACAGACAATTACGATCATCACGCCCTCCATTTTACAGCACGGGACGACCATTCACAAAAACTTGTTGGAGCGATACGTTTATTATTTGATAAAGGAGAAGGGTTCCCGATTGAGAAATATTGTGAGCTTGATATTAACACGAATGAGATCCCGCGTGAGAAAATATCAGAAATCTCAAGAACCGTGATTCACAGGGATTACAGGAGAAGAACTGAAGATAAATATATCTACGGTCCGGATGAAGAACGGAGGAGCATCGGAAGTTTTGCTTATTCCCATAATTATTCGTATGCCAGAAGATATGAAGACAGGCAGAAATATAAACCCAACGCACATCGTGTTAATACTCAGATTGAGAGGAGGGAAAGGCACGAGATCATTATCAGTCTTTTTAAGGCGATATATAGGGAGAGCAAGCGAAGGGAATTGACTCATTGGTATGCCGTCATGACAAAGGGAATTGTGGCCTTGCTTGATAAATTTGGCCTGGCATTCAAGGAGATCGGCGATCCTGTTGATTATCACGGCATAAGAACCCCCTACATAAGTGAATTACGCAAGATTGAAGAAGAAATGTCTGTCAAGGACCCGAAACTTTATGAAGAGTTCAGCAGAGGATTGTAGTAAATTGACCTTCTTGTCTCAAAATGAATCCAGTCCGAAACGGATTTAGTTATGATAAGGAAGTTTAGTTTCACGTCGGATAAAAATCTTGTTATAAGGATCAAAAGCTCTCAAGCTAAGCATACTGCCCGCAGCCTGCCAGTCAGCATAAACGGCGAGAATATCAAGAGCATATTTCCTGGCCTCCATAAAAAAGTTGAGCTTGTTTTTCGTGATGGTAAAGAAAGACAGATTGAAAAGTTCAGGTATTCTTGTATGATGGGGGCAAAGCTTTCTTCCAGTGTGCATCTTGTTCCAGTGAAAGACAGAGAAGGGAAAGTTAAGGATGTTTCAATAGCTTTTGATAATATTTCTGCGGATTGCCCGCTGAGGGAAAAACGTTCTGATTCTGATGAAAAGATGATCGAGATAGGCAAGATAGCATCTTCTCTTGCCCATGGTGTAAGGAACCCTCTGAGCGCTATAAAAGGCGCTGTGGTTTACTTGAGTGAGAAATACGGCCACGAAACTACTCTTCTTGAGTTCAGTTCTATAATAAACGATGAAATAAGTAAACTGGATACATTTATTTCCGATTTTTTATGTGCGGCAAAGGGTGAACTGCAATTTGTTTCTGCAAGGCTCGATGATATTCTCAATAAAATAACAGTAATGATCAGGCCTCGAGTTGAAATCCAGGGGATTGCCGCTTCTTATGATTTTCAGGGTTCATCACTGATCAATGCTGAGCCATTTCAGTTGGAGCAGGCTTTATTTAATATTGTCAATAATGCTCTGGAAGCCATGCCGCGTGGAGGCACTTTAAAAATAAAAACTTCTATTTCCCGGCAAAAAAATAAAAAGTATACATTGATCGAAATATCCGACACGGGCAAAGGCATCCCTCCGGAAAAGCTGCAAAAACTTGGCAGGCTTTCTGCAAAAGATGAGAAGACAGACAAGGGGTTTGGCATTTATCTTTCACGGGAGATCATTAAATTACATAATGGCAAACTGTCATGGAAGAGCGTCAGCGGAAAAGGAACGACATTCAGGATCTTTCTGCCAATAAAAACTAACCTGCATATGTGAGGCGTTTAATAAATTCGGACGCATTCATGTCAGTCAGGCAAAAACGATAAGGTGTTCAGATTGAAAATAAAAGAGAACGAATCTGGCATTAAGGGAAATGTCCTTTTAGTTGATGACGAACCGAATGCATTGAAGGTGCTTTCAGCAATCCTGAAGGAAGATTCATATAATGTTTATCAGGCTGCTGGTGTTGACCAGGCCCAGGAGATAGCTGCTTCTGAAAATATTGATGCGGTCATTACAGACTTGAAGATGCCTGGGAAAGACGGTCTGTGTCTTTTCAATCATTTAAAATCTCAATATGCCGACATCCCCGTTATTTTCCTCACTGCATTTGGTACTGTTGACTCTGCTGTGACCGCGATGACAGAAGGCGCTTTTTTCTATTTTGTAAAGCCCCCAGATTACGTTAAACTCAAGGCGATCCTGCTGAAAGCCGTTGAACAGAAGAAACTCAAAAATGAAATCAACAGTCTCAGAAGCCAGCTTGAATCAACATACAGATTTTCGAGTATTATCGGAAAGAGCCCTGGCATGGAAAATGTATTTAAAATTGTTGAAACTATCAAAGATACTTCCTCCAATGTGCTTATATCAGGGGAGACCGGGACAGGGAAGGAATTGCTTGCAAAAGCAATCCATTATACGAGCCGCAGGCATTACAGGCCGTTCGTGGCTGTCAACTGCGCTGCAGTTCCACATGAACTCCTTGAAGCGGAATTTTTCGGTTATGAAAAAGGGGCTTTTACAGGAGCAATATCAAGGAGAATAGGAAAATTCGAGGAGGCACATACAGGGACCCTTTTCCTTGATGAGATCGGGGATATGGATATCACTCTTCAGGCAAAGTTACTGCGGGCACTTCAGGAAAAAGAAATTGAGCGTATTGGCGGGAACAAGAAGATCAAGATTGACATGCGGTTGATAGCATCAACAAATCGTGACCTGACAAAAGGGCTTAAATCAGGACGGTTTAGGGCGGATCTTTATTACCGGCTCAATGTTGTACAGATTAAGTTGCCGCCCTTAAGGGAGCGAAAGTCTGACATGACCCTTCTTGTTACTCATTTCATAGACAAGTTTGCACACAGAGAGAATAAACATGTTACGTCT